>JAYTRT010000455.1:0-4936 GCA_043746045.1 Actinomycetota bacterium
CCGCCGGCCTTGGCAGCTTGGTCGTTCTTCGAAAAGGTGCTGCACCCTGAGGCGACGGTGCCGGTCAGGACAGCTGCAGCGACGGCGACAGAAAAGCGACGAATCACGCGAGCGACCCTACTGCTCAGACCGGGACGGGAACCAACGGCGGGATCAGCTCGCGCAGGAACGTGACCAGGAATGTCGCCGGATCGACGCCCTTCTTGATCGGAACGACGAGCTGCTTGATCTCCTCTTTGTAGATCGAGTCGCGGGCCAGTCGACGCAGACGCATCTCCTCACTGGTCTTCAACGAGATCGGACCCAGCCGAGCCTGATTGCTCATGATGGTGATGTCCTTGAGTCCGAGCCGGTTGCAGTCGGCACGAAGTCGACCGATGGTCAACAGTGCTTCAGCCGGGCTTGGGAGGGGGCCGTACCGGTCTTCCCATTCCTCGCGGATGTCGTCGACGTCGGCGTCGGTCTCGATCGCAGCGAGTCTG
The DNA here is from genome assembly GCA_043746045.1 of Actinomycetota bacterium. Taxonomy (GTDB): domain Bacteria; phylum Actinomycetota; class Acidimicrobiia; order Acidimicrobiales; family Ilumatobacteraceae; genus WLMZ01. Next base: position 483 of record JAYTRT010000455.1, read on the forward strand.
CGGTACGCCTCGAGGCGCAACGCCTCCTTCGGCACGTAGGTGGCCGGGAGGTGGGCATCGGTGGGAACATCGAGCTTGACCTCGTTGGGCTGCTTCTGTTCCTCGCCCTTCATCTCGCTGACCGCTTCGGTGACCATCTGGCAGTACAGGTCGTAGCCAACGGCAGCGATGTGGCCGCTCTGGGCCTGGCCGAGCAGGTTTCCGGCGCCACGGATCTCGAGGTCGCGCATCGCGATCTTGAAGCCGCTGCCGAGGTCGGTCGCCTCGCCGATCGTCTTCAACCGCTCGTAGGCCTCTTCCGAGAGGCTCTTGTCGCGTGGATAGAACAGGTATGCGTACGCTCGTGAACCGCTGCGGCCGACACGTCCGCGCAGCTGGTGCATCTGCCCGAGACCGAGCAGATCCGAGCGCTCCACGACGAGCGTGTTCACCGACGGCATGTCGATGCCACTCTCGATGATGGTGGTGCAGACGAGCACGTCGAGGTTGCCCTCGGAGAAGTCGAGGACCACTTGTTCCAGCGTTCCCTCGTCCATCTGACCGTGGGCGACCGCGATGCGTGCTTCGGGGACCAGCTCGCGGAGTCGCATCGCACACGAGTCGATCGACTGGACCCGGTTGTGAACCCAGAACACCTGGCCCTCGCGCAACAGCTCGCGGCGGATCGATTCCACGGCGACTCGCTCGTCGTATTCGCCGACGAAGGTCAGGATCGGCTGGCGGTCCGCAGGCGGTGTCTGCAGCAGCGAGAGGTCGCGGATGCCGACCAGGCTCATCTCGAGGGTACGTGGAATCGGTGTCGCCGTGAGCGTGAGCACATCGACGTTGACCTTCAGCTTCTTCATCGCTTCTTTGTGCTGCACGCCGAAACGTTGTTCCTCGTCGACGATCAGCAGTCCGAGGTCCTTGAACTTGACGCTGTCCTGCAGCAACCGGTGGGTGCCGATCACACAGTCGATCTCGCCGCTGGCCAGACCGTCGATGACTTTCTTGGCCTGGCTGTTGGTGAGGAATCGGCTGAGCACCTCGATCCGCACGGGGTACCCGGAAAAGCGGTCGGCGAAGGTGTTCCCGTGCTGCGATGCGAGCAACGTCGTTGGGGCCAGGACGGCGACCTGCTTGCCATCCTGAATTGCCTTGAACGCGGCCCTGACGGCAACCTCGGTCTTACCGAAACCGACATCGCCGCAGACCAGCCGGTCCATCGGAAAGGCACGTTCCATGTCGGCCTTGGTGTCGTCGATCGCGGTCTTCTGGTCCGGCGTCTCCACGAACGGGAAGGCGTCCTCCATGTCGTGCTGCCAGGGTGTGTCGGGACCGAACGCGTGGCCTTCGGCGCTGACCCGCTTCTGGTAGAGCACGACGAGCTCCTGGGCAATCTCGCGCACAGCCGATTTGACGCGCGATTTGGCTTTCGCGAAATCGGCCCCGCCGAGGCGGTGCAGCACCGGTGCCTCGCCGCCGACGTACTGGCGGATGGTGTCGATCTGATCGCTCGGGATGTAGAGCTTGTCGCCGCCCTTGTAAGCGAGCAGCAGGTAGTCGCGCTCGACTCCGCCGATCGTGCGCTTGACCATTCCCTCGTAGTGGCCGACGCCGTGCTGCTGATGGACGACGTAGTTGCCGGCCTTCAGATCTTCGAAGAACCCGGCGCTCTGGCGCTTGCGTGGCCGCGGCTGGCGATGTGTCCGTCGACGACCGGTGAGGTCACCCTCGGCCACGATCGAGATCTTCGCCGATGGAATCGTGACACCGCGGTGCAAGGGAGCAACCACGACCACCCCACCGTGCCGTGCGAAATCCGGCGCGACGCCGGTCGGTGCGATGTCGAAGTCCAGCCCGCGGTCGCGCAGCAGTTGAGCCAGGCGGATCGCCGAACCCTCGCCGTCGGCGGCGATGACGACGTGGTACTTGTCGGCCAACAACTCTTTGAGCCGGTTGGTCAGACCCTCGCCGTCACCGACGACGGGACCCCATCCGCTGGCATTGACCATCGGCGAATCGGGATTCTCCGGCGTCACCGACATCAGCCACGCGCCGACATCGCTGCCGAGCAGCTTCTCCGGTGCGGCGTGCAGGCGGGGGAAAGCGACATCCGGGTCACGGCCCCATGTACTGGCCAACGCACGAGCCAGATCGTCTTCTTCGTCGAGCAGGTCCTTGGCCCGGTCGCGCATCCGACGCGGCTCGATCAGCACCACTTTGCCGGTCTTCGGCAAGACGTCGGTCAACAACTGATCGGTGTCGGTCAACCAGGGCAGCCAGCTCTCCATGCCGTCGAAGTGAGCGCCCTCGCTGAGACGCTCCCACTGCTCGCGACCCCATGGTTCCTCACCCACGAGCTGGGCGGCCCGCGCCCGGACCTCGCTGCTCGGCAGCAGTTCCCGGGCCGGGAAGATGAACGCCTCGTCGATGTCGGCGATGCTGCGCTGATCAGCCACGCTGATCGTCGTCAGTCTGTCGACCTCGTCACCCCACAGGTCGATCCGGATCGGCGTCTCGGCCGTGGACGGGAAGACGTCGACGATCGCGCCGCGCCTGGCCACTTCGCCCCGATGCTCGACCAGTTCCTCGCGTCGATAGCCGTTGGCCACCAGGGTCTGCAGGAGTTCGTCCGGATCGATGATCGCCCTCGGCGCGAGGCGCACCGGTTCGACAGCGACGGCCCCCGGTCCGAGCCGTTGGAGCAACGACCTGACGCTGGCGACGATGATCGCCGGGCACCGTTCGGGATCGCGGATCCGCCACAGCACTTCGAGGCGACGTCCCATCGTTTCCACGCTCGGGCTGACTCGCTCGAACGGCAGGGTCTCCCATGCCGGGAACAGCACGACCTCGCCCTCGCCCATGAACTGCTGCAGGTCGTCGTACAGCTGACCGGCCGCCGTTCCTGTCGGGCAGGCCACCACCAGCGGCCGCCGCGAGCTGAGATGCTGCAACGCGGCGAGTGAGATCGGGCGCGCCGACTCGGGCACGGCGATCACGGCGTTGGGCTTGCCGATGGCCTGGGTGAGCGCTGTTTCCTGGCGCAAAAACGGTGGGAGTGACGCAAGATTCACGGGACATCCGACGATATCGCCCGATTCGGATTCGGGCCGAAGCCGGTTCTTGGCGCGTCAACGGACCGAATCGGTCGTTTCACGCGCCAGGTTCGCCGGGCGGTCCCGATTCGCCGTGGCCTCAGTCGTAGCTGCGGAACTCGACGGTGTTCTCGTCGGGGTCTGTGACGTAGACGGACCATCCGTTGCCGCGTGCGCCGTATCGCACGCCTGGACCGGCGGTGAGGGTGAAGCGGTCGTCGGCGACGATCTGGTCGATGTCGGCGCGGTCGACGACCACGCACAGGTGATCCATGTTCACGCCGCTGGGTGTACCAGCGATCAGGTCGATGATCGTCGAATCGTTGATCCGCACCGATGGAAAAGGCGACTTCCCGTTCCGCCATTCGTCGAGCCGCACCGGAGCCATCCCGACCAGGTCGATGTACCAGCTCAGCGAGGATTCGACGTCGGCAACCGTGAGCACGATGTGGTCCAGTGCGTGGATCTGCATACGCCGCATCTTAGAGATCGATGTTGCGAACGTGCGTTCGGTTCGACAGACTGTGGCGATGTTGCAGGACACGCAACTCAGTTGGCAGGGCTGCCTCTTCGGCGGCGATGACCCGGCGTTCGATGCCACGTTCGGTGGTGTCGAACGCCGCTGGCTCGACGACTGGTGTTGGATCGACTACGCCCCGAACTGGCTCGGCGGCGCCGATGCGCTCTTCACCGAGCTCGCCGATTCGCTGCCGTGGCGACAGCGCGAGGTCACGATGTGGGAGCGTCGTCTGCCCGAGCCGCGCCTGACGTGCTGGTGGGATGGCAGCGATCCGGCGATCACCCCGCCGCCGGTGCTGACCGACCTGCGTGCCGCGATGACGCAGCGCTACCAGCGTCCGTTCGACACCATTGGTTTCAACCTCTATCGCGACGGTCACGACTCGGTGGCCTGGCATGGCGACCGGGAACGGTTCCGCGACGAGGATCCCGTGGTCGTCATCGTCAGCCTCGGTTCGGCTCGCCAGTTCATGGTGCGCCCACGCGGTGGGGGCAGATCGATTGCGTTCCGTGCCGGACACGGTGACCTGCTGGTGATGGGCGGGGCGTGTCAGCACCGCTGGGAACACTGCGTGCCCAAGACCGCTCGTGCCGCAGGACCGCGCCTGTCCGTCATGTTCCGCCACAACCTCTCGCCCTCGGCGACAGCCTGACGTCACGCCGTCTTCCCATGTCAATCGGCAACAGAAGTCGGCGATGTCGTTCGGCGGCGTCAGTCGGCGACGTTGTTCTTGGCGACGATCGTGGTGGGTGTGACCCGAACCACCATTTCCGGCGGCACAGCATTGCGCTTCCCGAATGCTTCGGCCCTCTCGGCACCCATGTAGCGGCCGGCGATGCGCGTGCTCCACCTCA
>JAYTRT010000456.1:0-14708 GCA_043746045.1 Actinomycetota bacterium
CCGTCGCCGGCGTGTTCCTCGTCGCCCGGCTGTATCCGCTGTTCCACACCGGGCTCGACATCAATGTTGCCGGGCAGCACTTCAACGTGATCGCCGTGATCGGTGGCATCACGATCATCATCGCCGCGGTGTTGGCCTTCGTCCAGACCGACATCAAGAAGGTGCTGGCGTACTCGACGGTGAGCCAGCTCGGCTACATGATGATGGGTCTCGGCATCGGTGCGTGGACGCCAGCGGTGTTCCACATCTTCACCCACGCGTTCTTCAAGTGCTGCTTGTTCCTGTGTGCCGGCTCGGTCAGCCACAGCGGCAGTCATCACAGCTTCGACATGAAGAAGGACATGGGTGGGCTGCGCAAGAAGATGCCGATCACGACCGCATGCTGGATCCTGTCGACGGCTGCGCTGTGTGGCGTCCCGCTGTTCAGTGGTTTCTTCTCCAAGGACGAGATCATCGACAACGCGCACCACAACGGGTACACCGTGTTCTACATCGTTGGTCTGGCCGGCGTGTTCCTGACGACGGCATACATGACCCGGGCGACATACCTGACGTTCTTCGGCACGGCCCGGGGCGCAGCGGCCGGTGAGCACGACGATGAGATCGTCGTGGCGCACGCCGACATCGAGGAGTCGCCCGCCGCGGTCCTGGCGATGATCGGTGCAGCCGCCGGCGCGCCTGGTTCGATCATCGTCGCCGATGCCAGCCACGGTGGCAGCGAAGGCCCGGACGAGGCCAGCTCGTATTCGGCGGCCTCACACTCGGCCGGCCACGTGCCAGCCGACGACGCGCACGGTCACGACGCGCACGGTCACGACGCGCACGCGGGACCACACGAGTCTCCGGCCCTGATCACCGTTCCGTTGATCATCCTCGCCGCGCTCGCCGTCGTGTCGGGCTTCCTCAACGCAGCCGCGTTCAAGATCGAGAACTTCACCCACTGGGTCCAGCCGGCCCTCGACGGCGTGCACTTCCCGACGCTCGACAGCGCCGTGTTCACGTGGGCCAAATCGATTCCGTCGATCCTGCTCCTGTTGGCGGGGTTCGCGGTCAGTCTCGGCGTCTGCGTGGCCATCTACGGCGAGAAGACCAGTCCGTTGAAGGGACTCACCCAGCGCATCGCACCGCTGCGTTGGGGGCATACCTTCCTCGTCAACAAGTACTACCTCGATGTCCTCTACGAGAAGATCATCGTCCACGGTGTCGCCTATCCGATCAGCAAGGGCGCGTACTGGATCAACCAGAACGTCCTCGATCGAACCGTCAACGAGGCCGGAATCGGTGCTCGCAAGGTGGGTGGGTGGATCTACCGCAACATCGATCAGCGCGTGGTCGACGGTGCGGTGAACGGTTCCGGTGCCGCAGCCCGCGGTTCGGGGAGCGCACTGCGGCCGGTGCAGTCCGGCAAGGTCAATCAATACGGCGCTCTGCTGTTCGGCTTCGCAGCCATCGCAGCTCTCGTTCTCGTCATCGTCAACTTCTGAATTCTGATTCCCTGAGGAGCCTCACGGCAATGGATGTACTTCGCAACAACAACTGGCTGCTCACGGTAGGTACTTTCCTACCGCTGGCCGGCGTGCTCGTGATGATGTTCATCCCGAAGGGCAAGGAACTGCTCCTCAAGCAGGTCGCCTTGTTCACCGCACTGGCCACACTCGGGTTCGGCGTGGCGACGCTGATCCTGTTCAAGTACGGCAGCGCCGGGAAGCTGCAGTTCTTCGCCGACACGAAGTGGATTCCCGTCATCCACAGCGGTTACACGATCGGTCTCGACGGACTGAGCCTGCCGCTGTACATCCTCAGCATGCTCGTCACCGTGCTCGTGATGGTCTACTCGTGGGACCACATCCCGCCGCCGGGGAACGCCAAGGCGTTCCTGATGTTGATGCTCGTCCTGCAGACCGCGATGGCCGGCACGTTCATCGCCCAGGACCTGATCCTGTTCTTCGTCTTCTTCGAACTCGTTCTCCTGCCGATGTACTTCATGATCGGCGTCTGGGGCGGCGAGAACCGTCAGTACGCATCGCTGAAGTTCTTCCTGTACACGATGTTCGGTTCGGCGCTGATGCTCGTTGCGTTCCTGGCGCTCTACTGGCAGGTCGCCAAGCATGTCCCGGCCGGGGTCCAGCCGAGCTTCAGCATCCCGTTCCTCAGTCAGTACGGGGGTGTTCTCGGACGAACGGTTCAGATCTGGTTGTTCGCCGGAATGTTCATCGGCTTCGCGGTCAAGGTACCGATGTTCCCGTTCCACACGTGGCTGCCGGACGCGCACACCCAGGCCCCGACCCAGGGTTCGGTGATCCTCGCCGCGATCCTGCTCAAGCTCGGAACGTACGGTTTCATCCGGATCGCGATCCCGATCCTGCCCAAGGCGGCGGTCGCGTGGGCGCCGTACATCGGCGCGCTGGCCGTGATCGGCATCATCTACGGCGCGCTGGGCTGCCTGGCCCAGACCGACATGAAACGTCTGATCGCGTTCAGTTCCGTGGCCCACATGGGTTTCGTGATGCTCGGCATTTCCACGTTGACGACGCTCGGTGTGAACGCGGCCGTCTTCGGCATGGTCGCTCACGGCCTGATCACCGGCATGTTGTTCTTCGTCGCCGGATCGGTCAAGGACCGCTACCACACGCTCGAGATCAAACGCCTCGGCGGCATGCTCAAGCAGATGCCGAAGCTCGGCTGGATCATGGGCTTCTGCGCGATGGCATCGCTCGGTCTGCCGGGCCTGGCCGGGTTCTGGGGCGAGTTCCCCGCGATCGTCGCGTCGTACAGCCCCTTCGGCGGTAACTCGTCGCTGGCCGGGCTCAATCACAACGTGTTCCGCGTCTTCATGGTCATCGCCGCGGTCGGCACCGTGTTGGCGGCCGGCTACCTGCTCTGGTTGTTCCAGCGGGTCGCCTTCGGCGAGCCCAAGGACGAGTTCGTCGATGGGGGACATGGCGCGAGTGGTGCACACGGCAGTCATGGCGTCGCGACGTCGGTCGGTGCTGCGGCAAACGACATCCACGACGGCCACAGCGACATCCACGACGTGAAGATCACCGAATGGATCGCCTGGACGCCGTTCCTGATCGGCATCGTCGTCTTCGGTGTCTACCCGAACCTGCTCTTCAAGATCATCGACCCCGCATCACAGGTCGTCCTCAAGGCATTCGGAAAGGGCTGACCGGTGCTGTCCACGCTCCTCGCCGCGGCGGGCGACTTCGTCCGCCCACGCATCGACTACCACGCGCTCGCGCCGGAACTGATCTTGGCCGCCGGCATCTGCGTGGTGCTGATGGTCGATCTGTTCGTGGCCGAGGCGAAGCGTTGGATCACTGCGACCGTTGCCGGTCTGTTCCTGATCGGGTCGGTCATCCCGGTCGTCACCCTTGCGTTGAGCAGCCACAGCACGCGGTCGATGTTCGACGGTCGGTATGTGGTCGACCGGTTCAGCTTGATCATGAAGGCGATGTTCCTGATCATCGGCTACGTGGTCGTCCTCTTGTCGACCAACGAGGTCGAAGAGGGCGGCTATCACCAGGGCGAGTACTACGTGTTGTTGCTCGCCAGTGTGCTCGGGATGGTGATGATGGCGAGCTCACGAGATCTGGTCAGCGTGTTCGTGGCCTTCGAATTCCTGTCGATCCCGACCTACATGTTGGCTGCGTGGCGCAAGCGCGACCCGAAGAGCAACGAGGCGGGAGTCAAGTATTTCTTGCTCGGCGTGTTCGCCAGTGCCGTGATGCTCTACGGGATGAGCCTTCTGTACGGCGTCAGCTCGTCGACCAAGTTGACTGACATCAGCGCCTACCTGGCGGTCCACAAGACCACAGGCGTCGTCGCCCTCGCGATCGTGTTCATCATCGTCGGATTCGGCTTCAAGGTCAGCGCCGTGCCGTTCCACAGCTGGGCCCCGGACACCTACGAGGGCGCACCCACACCGGTGACAGCTTTCTTGTCGGTGGCTTCCAAGGCCGGCGGGTTCATCGCCCTCGTGAGCATGGTCTACATCTGCTTCCCCTCTGCCAAGGATGTCTGGCAGCCGTTCATCTTCGCGCTCGCTGCGCTGACGATGACCGTCGGCAACGTTCTGGCACTGAAGCAGACGAACATCATCCGGATGCTGGCGTACTCCTCCGTCAGCCAGGGTGGTTTCATCCTGATGCCATTCGTGGTCGCCGGCACCAAGGCCGCAGAGACATCGCTGAAGACGATCGTCGTGTACCTCCTCGTCTACGCCAGCACCAACCTCGGTGTGTTCGCCGTGGTCATCGCGGTCACTCGCAAGACCCGCAGCGGGGAGATCAGCAGTATGGGCGGGATGCTGACCTACGCGCCAGGACTGACGGCGTTGATGACGTTCTTCCTCGCCTCGCTGGCCGGCATTCCGCCATTCGGCGGGTGGTTCGCCAAGCTCAACGCATTCCGTTCCGTGCTCGAGGCGGGCACGACGCTCGGCTACACGATCGCGATCATCGGTGCGGTCAACACCGTCATCGCGTTCGGTTACTACGGCAATGTGATGCGCGAGATGTGGATGAAGCCCAGCCCTCACGGCGACAACGCACCGCTGAAGATTCCGCCCTCGGTGCTTGCCGCGCTCGGTATCACCGGGGCCGCAACGTTGGTCCTCGGAATTCTGCCGCAGCTCGTCCTTCGTTTCGGCAACCTGAACGATCTCGTTCACGCCGGTGCCCTCGGCAAGTGATGGCGGCGCAGCCGACGATGTCCGCGCTGCGATAGCGGCGGCCGATCCGGTCAGCGGTCAGCGGGCGATCTCGTTCGAACAATTCATGGACATCGCCCTGTACGGCGAGCACGGATTCTACGCGACCGGTGGAACAGCCGGTCGACGCGGCGACTTCATCACCAGCCCGGAGGTCGGACCTCTGTTCGGAACGGTTCTGGCGACCGCTCTCGACTCGTGGTGGAACGATCTGGGTCGGCCTGATCCGTTCACGGTGGTCGAAGCCGGGGCGGGTCCCGGCACACTGGCGCGCTCGATCGTGGCAGCCGCGCCGCGCTCGCTGGCAGCGATCCGTTACGTCGCGATCGAGGTCGCAGCGTCTCAGCGCGCCGGGCATCCGGCTGGCATCGAATCCAGCGCAGTGATGCCGACCGAGCCGTTCATCGGTGTCATCATCGCCAACGAACTGTTGGACAACCTGCCGTTTCGGCTCTTCGTGATGGACGGTCGCTGGCGAGAAGCCTTCGTGACAGTTCAGCGGGACGGCTCGTTGGCAGAGATTCTGCGTGTGGCCGACGACATCGATTCGTCGGTGTTGCCCGCGAACGCCTCGCTCGGAGCGCGGGTGCCGGTCCAGGCCCGCGCGGTGCAGTGGATGGAATCGAGCAAGGCGTTGCTGGTCAGCGGGAGACTGTTGATCATCGATTACGCATCGCCGACAACGGCGCAGTTCGCCGGCCGGCCATGGCGCGAGTGGCTGCGCACGTTCCGTGGGCACGAACGCGGCCGGCACTATCTCCGTGACCCCGGGCTGCAGGACATCACCGCCGACGTCGCGATCGATCAGATCGTTGCAGCAGTCGGTGAGCCAGACGCGGTGCGCACTCAGAGCCAGTTTCTCCGACGATGGGGAATCGACGATCTGGTTGCGAGCGGCCGGCAGTACTGGGCCGACAATGCCGCGGCCCCGACCCTTGCAGCGATGAAGATGCGCAGCAGGATCAGCGAGGCAGACGCGTTGTTGGCGGAACCAGGGCTCGGTTCGTTCACGGCGATCGAATACGCGGTCGGTGGCCAGTATTCGCCGTCGCCCCGTGACCTCCAATCCTCCGCCTGATTTGGTGCAACGAGCCTCATGGGGTATGTTAGGGAGCCTTAACTCACCCAATCAAGGGTGACTGATTCCCTGTGAGGTTCCCTGGTGCAAACCCGCCGACATCGTGTCAGTTCTGCTGCCCTCGTGGTTGCGCTCCTGGCGACCGTGGGGTGTGGACGCGATGTCGAAACTGCGGGTGCGGCGACCACCGGGACCACGGCGACGACGGCGACGGTGCCAGCCGCGGCTCCGATCGCGATCAGCATGTCCGACAGCGGGTGCGCACCGGCAGCGTTCAGGGTCACTGCCGGGGACATCACCTTTGCCGTCAGCAACGACGTCGTCGGCACCGATCTGAAGAGCGAATTCGAGATCCTCACAGCGGCGCCGAAAATCATCACCGAGGAGTTCTTCGCCAAGGCCGAAAGGCGCGACGTCGCGGTCACCCTCGCCGCAGGCAACTACGAAATCATCTGCGGTGCAGCCAGCAACCCGCGCGCCACGCTCACCGTCACCGGCGCTGGCGGTGAGAACACCGCGACGCTGAAGGTGGATTCAGCGGCCCTACAGGCCAACGTCGCTGCGTACGCGCAGTACGTGTACGCCCAGCTCGACCAGATGGTCACGTCGAACAACGCCTTGTACGAGGCGATCACGGCTGGCAACCTGGCCACGGCGCGCGGCCTGTACATGCCCGCCCGCGTCCAGTGGGAGAGGATCGAGCCGATCGCGGAGTTGTTCCCCGATTCCGACGCCGTGATGGACAGCCGGGTCGACGACTTCGAAAGGGGACCGACCGACCCGAAGTTCACCGGCTGGCACCGACTCGAATACCTGATGTTCGACCAGAACACGCTGGACGGCGCCGAGCCGTTCGCTGCTGAACTGGTCGCGAACATCGCCGTCCTGGTCAGATCGGTCCACGGGATCACGATCGATCCCGGCACGATGATCAACGGCGCGGCCGCTCTGATCGAAGAGGCGGCCACCGGCAAGATCACCGGCGAGGAGGAGCGGTACGCGGGTACGTCGCTGCTGACGTTGGCGTCCAACGTCGACGGGGCGAGGGAGATCGTCGACCTCAATGCCGATCTGCTCGAAAGCGTGGACAGCCCGCTGTACACCGCGATCGAAAAGAGCTTCGATGCGATCGACGCCGGTTTGGCGACGTACGCCAATGGCGACGGCACGTACAAGCAGTACGACACCCTGACCGACGCTGATCGGGCACCGCTCAAGGCCGAACTGGCCACACTGTCCGAAAACCTCGCCCACGTCGCAGCAGCCCTCGGGCTCGAGATCAAATGAGATGACTCGATGAACCCGGTCACCCGCCGCACATTCCTCGGAACCAGCGCGACGGCCGTGTTGTCGGCCTCTGTCGGCGGTTCGGTGCTCGCCGCCTGCAGTACAACCGACACCAGCCACGCCCTGCCGGCCGACGTGTCGCCGATGCGCCGGCGTTACGCGTTCGAAGGTGCACACCAGGTCGGCATCGTCACACCGGCGCAGGAGAGCGCGATCATCGTTTCGTTCGATGTCGTGGCCAGCGACGCGCCGGCGCTGCAGGCGATGTTCGAAACGCTGACGAAGGAGATCCGGGATCTGATGTCCGGTCTCGCGGTCCCGGCCCTCGATCCACTGAAGCCGCCGACCGACAACCTCATCGTCGGTGTCGATCCACCCGCCGCCGATCTGACCATCACCGTGGCCGTCGGCGCGTCCCTGTTCGACGGCCGCTACGGACTGGCCGACCTGAAACCGAGGCAACTGATCCAGATGCCCGAGTTCCCGAACGACAAACCGGATGTGTCCCGACTGCATGGTGACCTGCTGATCCAGATCTGTGCAACGACTCCGGCGATGTGCAACCACGTCCTGCGCCGGGTCATGCGTGCGACGCGTTCGTCACTCGTCCTGAAATGGTTGTTGCCCGGCTTCAACACCCCCAACCAGCTCGGGCCCGGTCGGGCGTCTGGCCGGAACCTGCTCGGATTCAAAGACGGTACGGCGAACCCCGACTCGGCGGACGAGAAGTCGATGAACGACCTGGTCTGGATCGGGCCGGGCACGGACGAGCCGACGTGGACCGTCGGCGGTTCGTATCAGGTGGTCCGTCTGATCCGGAATCGGGTCCAATTCTGGGATCGCACACCGCTGCGCACCCAGGAGACGATCATCGGTCGCGACAAGATCACAGACGCGCCCGTTGGCATGCAGAACGAGACTGATTCGCCCGATTTCTCACTCGATCCGGGTGGCTCCACCTTCCGACTGGACGGGCACATTCGCCTCGCCAATCCACGTACTCCGCAGACCCAGAGGAATCGGATCCTCCGGCGCGGCTTCAACTACAGCGCCGGGTTCGACGCCGCCGGACAGTTGGATCAGGGCCTGCTCTTCGTGTGCTTCCAGCGCAGCCTCGACGACGGGTTCGTCGCCGTGCAGAAACGGCTCGACGGGGAAGCGCTCGAGGAATACATCACGCCGTTCGGGGGCGGGTACTTCTTCGCCGTTCCCGGTGTCACTCGTGGCGCCGGGAACCTCGCCGACGGTCTCTTCGCACGCCGAGGCAGCGGCGCATGACCGATCTCGCACACAACCGCTCACACGAACAGGAAGGGTGCACATGCGCCGAGTTCCACCGACCATCATCTCGCTGACGATCACGGGGGCACTCGTCCTCTCGGGGTGCGGATCCGCCGCCGACACAGACGCCGGCGCCACGAGCGCGGCACCGGCTGTTGCTGTGACGACTCTGGCCCCTGAGAAGGTCCACGTCGATGCGGCCACGGTGACGGCAGGTTTCGGCGCGCTGCCGGCCACCATCGCCGCAGCGATCGCGGCCATCGGAACGCCGGACGCGAAGGCGAGACTGGCCGCGATCGAGGCACAGTGGTTCGCCTTCGAGGGCACCGTTCGCGACACCGACGCGACGATCTATCTCGCCATCGAGGACCAACTGACGCCGCTGCAACGCCAGATCGAGAAGGGCGACGCGACGACGGCGACGACGACGGCAGCCACGCTTGCCGGATTGTTCGCCCAGTACACGGCCAAGTACCGGTGAGACCGTGCGCGAGGGTTCGGTTGCGCTGATGCGTCGGCTGCTCGTCTTCGTCGCCGGCCTCGTCGCGGCCCTCACCGTTGTGGCGGTGCTGCCCGGTTCACCGGTTTCGGCAGGGACCACCCGAGACGACGCGATCCTGCAGATCCAGAAGGTTCGGATCAGCATCGACCAGACGCTGGCACTGATCAAGCAGGGTCACGGTGATCTGGCGTTCGAGTCGGCCAAGGACGGTTACCTCAACCACTTCGAACTCGTCGAGGTGCCGTTGCGGATCATCGACAACGACCTGACGATCGACACCGAGGGGCGCTTCGCCGACATCCGCCAACTGATCCGTGATCATGGTCCGGTCGACATGATCCGCGACAAGCTGATTGCGCTGCGCGGTGCGCTGGACTCGATCGAACGCAAGCTCACAGCCACGGGCGCAGCTGCGCCAGCGCTGATCTTCGGGCAGAGCTTCTTGATCATCTTCCGCGAGGGTTTCGAAGTGGTCCTGCTCGTCAGCATCCTGCTGGGGTACCTCGAGGCGGCGCGTTCACCAGCTTTCATCAAACCAATCCTGATCGGCATCGGCTTGGCCTGTGTGGCAACGATCGTGACGGTCGTGCTGTTGCGTGTCGTTTTCGAATCGTTGCCGTTCTCGCTGGAAGTGCTCGAAGGCATCACCGCGATGATCGCGGTGGTGATGCTGTTCTACGTGTCGTTCTGGCTCGTCGCACGGATGGAGCACAAACGCTGGATGGAGTTCGTCCGCGCTCGACTGTGGAGCGCTGTTTCGCTCGGCTCCACGTTTTCGTTGGTCATGGTCGGCTTCACCGCGGTCTATCGCGAGGGCTTCGAGACGGCGCTGTTCTATCAGGCGCTGTGGTCGTTCGGAGCGGGTCTCGGGGTGTGGGTGCTGGCCGGGCTGGCCTGTGGACTCGTCGCTCTGACCGCTGTCGCGTTCGTGATGTTCCGGCTCGGTCGACGTGTGCCGGTCAAGCAATTCATGAACATCGCCGTGACGTTCGTGATGATCACGTCGGTGACCTTTCTCGGCAACGCGGTGCACGCATTACAGGCCGGCGATCTGATCGCTTACCACCGTTTGGACAGTTGGCCGCACATGCCGATCTTCCTGTCCCAGGTGACCGGCTACTGGAACACCGTGCAGAGCATCGTCGCGCAGATCATCCTCTCGCTGATCTACATCGGCGGCGCCGTGTACGTGTTCCTGATCAAGCCTCGCCGGGCTCGCGCTGTCACGCCGACTTCACCACCGCTCGTGCCGGCCTGACCCGTGATGTCCGTACAGAATCGCAGGGTGCGCGTCGGTGTCGATGTCGGCGGAACGTTCACGAAGGCCGTCGCCGTCGACAGCCAGACCGGCGAGTTGCTCGCCCGTTCGGTCGTTCCGACCACGCACACTGCGCCAGCCGGCGTGGCTGAAGGCGTCGTTGCGTGTGTCGCCGCAGTGGCCACCGAGGTCGGACCCGGTTCGATCGAACTCGTCACCCATTCCACGACGCAGGCCGTGAATGCACTGCTCGAGGGCGATGTCGCCAGGGTCGGAGTGTTCGGTCTCGGCCGCCGGCCCGATCTGGTCAAGATCAAACGGCGGACGTCACTGTCCGGTGTCGAGCTCTCGGCCGGCAAGAGACTGCCCGCCTCACCGGTCTTCTTCGATGTCACCGACGGACTCGATCCGGCGGATGTACGTCGTGAACTCGAACGGATCATGGCCGAGGGCATCGGCGCGGTCTCGGTGGCCGAAGCGTTCTCGCCGGACGACGATCGGAACGAGCAGACGGTCGTCCAGATCGCACGTGAAGCGGGACTGCCGGCGTGCGCGAGCACCGAGATGTCCGGTCTGTACGGCCTGGAACTGCGCGCTGTCACCGCCGCCGTCAACGCATCCATCCTGCCGATCGCCGTGCGCACGGCCGGCTACGTCGAGCAAGGCGTGCGCGACGCGAACATCACCGCGACGGTGATGGTGATGCGCGGCGACGGGGGAGCGACCGATCTTGCCGGCTTCCGCGAGGCGCCGGTACGGACGCTGTATTCGGGGCCGGCGGCCTCTGTCGCCGGGGCACTGCGCTCCGGGGCGATCACCGATGGCGTCATCGTCGAGGTCGGTGGCACCTCGACCAACGTCGCGGCAGTGCGTGATGGCCGTCCGCTGATGGCGTACGTGACCGTTGCCTCGCACGCGACAGCTCTGCGGGCGGTCGACGTCCGTGTGGTCGGCGTGGCCGGCGGGTCGATGCTGCGCATCCGCAGCGGCCGCTTCTCGAAGATCGACGTGTACGCGGTGGGACCGCGCAGTGCGCACATCGCCGGCCTGCCGTACGCCTGTTTCGTGGAACCACGTCGCCTCGTCGGCGCCACGGCCGTCGTGATCGCGCCACGTGACGGTGACGACGCCGACCACGTCGTCCTGGAGCTGACCGACGGCACGCGAGCTGCGCTGACGGTGACGTGCGCGGCGAATGCGTTGGGCATCACCCTCGAGGACGATCACGCATGGTCGAGAACCGCGTCCGAGGCGGCAATCGCGGCATTCGATGCTGCCGGCCGACTGTGCGAGATCGACGGGCTCGAGATCGCCCGGCGGATGATGGACGCGGCCAGCGAAGCCGTCTGCGAACTGGTTCACACGCTCGTCACGACGCAGAAGTTGCGTTCGCCGGTGATCGTCGCAGTGGGTGGCGCAGCGGGTGGTCTCGGCCGTCATGTGGCGGCGCGGATGGGTTTCGCGTGCACCGTTCCGCCGGGTGCCGAGATCATCTCGTCCATCGGCGACGCGTTGTCGATGGTCCGCGCCGAGCGTGAGCGAACCGTCAGCGTGCTGACTGCCGACATCGTCCGCCAGCTGTCCGACGACGCCGAGAACGAGGCGCTCGCCGCTGGCGCTGCGCCTGGTTCTGTCGAAGTCCGGATCGAGGAGATGCCAGAACGAGGCACGGTTCGTGCGATTGCGACGGGCAGCGTCGGCATGCGCGCCGGCGCGATGCCCGGCCAGACCGTGATCACGGCGCAGACGCTGATCGCGCGTGAAGGTGTCGGAGCCGAGATCAGCGCCGCAGGGTTGTTCTGGCTCGTCCGTCGACCGGGTTCGATTGCGATCATCGACCGCTTCGGCGATCCGGTCAGCACGGTCAAGGGTGAATGCTGTGCCGTCACCGAGATTTCGTCGACGGTCGAACGGCTGACGCGCTACCGCGGACCCGTCACCCTACGGCCGACGATCTGGCTGATCAGCAACGGGCGCATCGCCGAACTGGCGAGTGGTGACATGATCGCAGCCGCCACAGCACTGCACGATCCGAACGACCCGAACGACGTCGTCATCGTCGGAAGGAAATCCTGAGATGGTCATGTACATCCCGCTGTCCACCCGCCGTCGGAACGCTGCGCTGGTCGCAATTGCGACACTGCTCGCCGGTCTGATCGTCGGGTTCGGGGTCGGTCGCTCCTCCGGCACGACACCGTCGGAGGCCGCCGCCGCCGTCCGCACCAGAGGCGATGAACTGGCCACCCATGTCCAGGCTCTGACGATCGAGTACGACCAGGCGATCGGCGCCGACCGGACCGGTGGCGGTGACACGATCCAGGGCGGCGTGATCGCTGCGCTGGATCTCGTCGACTCCGACCTCGACATGCTGATCGGCGACGCTCCGTGGATCGGCAAAGGCATGGCCGACTCGCTGCACGAGTCCACGGTCGCTGTCCGCCGCGCGGCGACGGACAAGGTCACCGCTGTCCAGTTCGCGCAGATCGCAGCGACAACGGCGGCCGCGTTGCGGACCGGATTCGGGTTCGACGGCTGACACGGCAGCTGGGGAGGTTGGGGTCAGCTCGGCGATGTCTAGAGTCGACAGTGTTGACCGATCCGGTTCTGTAGGGGGTTTGCGATGACGAACAACACCAACGATGCTCACGCGATCGACGCGCTCGGTTGGGAGAACCGCACGTTCCCACCGTCCGATGCGTTCAAGAAGAACGCGCTCGTCAGGGACACCTCCATGTACGACGACGCGAACGAGGACTATCAGGGTTTCTGGGCTCGTCAGGCCGCCGATCTGCTCGACTGGTCGAAGGAGTGGACCACGATCTGCGAGTGGGATCTTCCCGATGCGAAGTGGTTCGTCGGAGGCGAATTGAACGTCAGCTACAACTGTCTCGATCGTCACGTCCTCGCCGGGAAGGGCGAAAAAGTTGCGTTCTACTTCGAGGGCGAACCGGGTGACACGCGCACGGTCACGTACGCCGAAATGCTCGACGAGACACAACGTTTCGCCAACGTGTTGAAGGGGTTCGGCGTCACCAAGGGCGACCGCGTGAACATCTACCTGCCGATGATCCCGGAGGCGGCAGTGGCGATGCTGGCGTGTGCGCGCATCGGCGCGGTGCACAGTGTCGTGTTCGGCGGGTTCAGTGCTCAATCGTTGAGCGACCGGATCAACGATGCCGAGGCGAAGGTGCTCATCACTGCCGACGGGGGTTGGCGCCGCGGCGTCGTTTTTCCGCTGAAGGAGTTCGCCGATGCCGCGCTCGAGTCCACCTCGACGATCACCGATGTCGTGGTGATCAAGCGTGGTGGCAACGAGGTGACGATGCGCGACGGTCGCGACCACTGGTACCACGACGTGATGCGCGACGCCGACCCGATCTGTCCGCCCGAGCCGATGGACAGCGAGCAGTTGCTGTTCCTGCTGTACACGTCCGGGACCACAGGCAAGCCGAAGGGGATCATGCACACGTCGGGCGGATACCTGACCCAGGCTGCGTTCACACACAAGTACGTATTCGATCTGCACGCCGACACCGATGTGTACTGGTGCACCGCCGACGTCGGCTGGGTGACCGGCCACACGTACATCGTCTACGGCCCGCTCGCCAATGGCGCGACACAGGTGATGTACGAAGGCGTACCCAACTTCCCGGCCAACGACCGGATCTGGGACATCGTCGAGAAGTACGGCGTGACCATCTTCTATACGGCGCCGACGGCGATTCGGACCTATATGAAATGGGGCACTGAGGAGCCGGACAGGCACGATCTGTCCTCGTTGCGCGTGCTCGGTTCGGTCGGCGAGCCGATCAATCCGGAAGCATGGATGTGGTACCGCGAGCACATCGGCGGTGGCAGATGCCCTGTCGTGGACACGTGGTGGCAGACCGAGACCGGCGGCATCATGATCAGTCCGTTGCCGGGTGCGACCACCACCAAGCCCGGCTCGGCGACGTTCCCGCTGCCGGGCATCGGCGCCGAATTGGTGGACGAGGAAGGCAAGTCGGTCACGGCCGGCGGGGGTTATCTGACGCTGACCCGGCCCTGGCCGGGAATGCTGCGCGGAATCTGGGGTGACCCGAAACGTTTCCGCGACACCTATTGGAGTCGGTTCGAGGGCCGCTACTTCGCCGGCGACGGTGCCAAGCTCGACGACGACGGGTACCTGTGGCTGCTCGGCCGGGTGGACGACGTGATGAACATCAGCGGGCACCGGATTTCGACCACAGAAGTGGAATCGGAGCTCGTCGCGCATCCCAGTGTGGCTGAGGCGGCGGTGGTCGGCGCCAGCGACGCCACCACGGGTCAAGCGATCATCGCCTATGTGACGTTGCGCGGTGGCCTGGAGGTCGACGAGAAGGTGCTCCGTGATCACGTCGCCGCACAGATCGGAGCGATCGCCAAGCCAAAGGCGATCTTCTTCACTCCCGAATTGCCCAAGACCCGCAGCGGCAAGATCATGCGTCGCCTGCTGCGTGACGTGGCCGAAGGCCGCGTCCTGGGTGATACCACCACCCTGGCCGATCCGGCCGTGGTGGAGGAGATCCGCCGGTTGTCGGCGGCCTCGCCCGGCGAGGAGTAGACGGATGGG
>JAYTRT010000457.1:0-14707 GCA_043746045.1 Actinomycetota bacterium
AATGCCGGGTCGACCCCGCTCGATGCGCTCGGAGTGATCGCGAGTCAGGACGTGATGATCACGCCGACATTGCGTCATGCCGAGTTCTTCACGGTGCGCGGCCTGCTGACGATTATGTGGCACGAGCCCCCCGATGTCGAGCCGACACAACCGCGGACGGCGATCGTGGCGTGCGGCGGTGCGATGGGTGGCCTGCTCGGTCCGGCACAGGGGCTGTACCATCGCCTGGGCGAGACGTGGTCGGCACGTGGGGTACCTGTGCTCCGTGTCGACTACCGCAAGCCGAACGACATGGATTCGTGTTGCGTCGACGTCGCGGCAGCGGTGCAACTCGCGGTTGTCGGGGGTGGAGCGGAACACGTTGTTCTGATGGGGCACAGTTTCGGCGGTGCGGTTGCGGTGCGGGTCGCTGTCGGACTGACCGAGATGGTCGCCGGCGTGGTCACGTTCGCGACACAATCCGCTGGCTGCGAGATCGCAGGTGGGCTGCTCGGCCGACCCTTTCTGCTGTTCCACGGCGACCGGGACGAGATCCTGCCCCTGCAGTCGAGTGAGGTCGTGCGCGCGATCGCCGGCACCGGGGAAGTGATCGTCTGTGTCGGAGACGGACACCTGCTCGCGAAGAGCGGCGAGCTGCTGATGGCCGAGCTGGAGTCGTGGCTGCCCGACGTCCTCGACCTCTGATCAGATCTGTGTCCTTCGATCATCAGGTCTCGGCGATCGGGCGGGTGTCGGTGACGGGGCGGCTGCGTGATCGTTGGGTGTGGATCAGCGAGACGCGGCCTGTCAGGAACATCGAGATGACTGCGGCGATCAGTGCAGGGGGAAGCAGTTTCATGCCGGCCATCTCGGCGACGACCACGGTCGATCCGAACGGGGTCTTGGTCACACCGACGTTCGTGGCGACCATCATCGACACGATCATGACGGTCTCGTGCCCGCCGACGAGATGACTGGAGATCGCCCCGACCGTCGCGCCCATGAAGAACAGCGGGATGATGAAGCCTCCTCGCCAACCGGCGGCGACGACTGCTGATGTGGCCAGGAACTTGCAGATCAGGGCCAAGCCGAGAGCGCTCACGGCAATCTTGAACACTGCGACGTACTGCAACTGAGGTTCGGCGAACGTCAGCGCATACGGGCTCAGAAATGCGAGACCACCGAGAACCAGGCCGCCGACGACAGGACGCGAAAGGCCCGGCAGATGGCCGAGGCACCAGCGCATGGCGGCGACTGACCAACTGAAGCCGATGGCGATCGTCGCGCCGACGACTCCGGCGGCGACGCCGATGCCGACATCGACGAACGTGATCGACGGCACGGACGGGAACTGCCAGACCGGATGGAATCCGGTGCGCATCAGGACAGCGAAAACGGCCCAGCCGGACAGCGCGCCGATGACTGCGGGGAGCAGAGCCTCGTAGTACTCCAGGCCGCGGCGGTGCAGGATCTCGAGTGCGAACAGTGACGCTCCGAGCGGGGCACCGAACAGGACGGTGAACCCGGATGCCATCCCGGTGATTGCCAGGATGCGCGCATCGACGGCGTCCACTTTCGCCCTTGCTGCGATCCAGTTTCCGATCGTGCCGGTGGTCTGCACCAGCGGGGCCTCGGGACCGATCGCACTGCCGGCGGCAATACCGAGGATGGACACCGGAATCAGCGTGCGCAGGGCGCGAAGGTCGGCCGGACGTCCGCCGACGTGGATGTTGTCGACGAGCAGTTCGACGTCACCCGGACTGCCGAGAAACCGAACCAGCAGAGCGATCGCCAGACCGACACCGGTCAGGATCAGGAGGTGCGTCCAATTGGCGAAGCCGTGCGGGCCGAGCACCTTCGTCGTCATCTTCAACAATTCCACGTATCCGGCGGCGGCGATTCCTGATGTGAGTCCGACACCGATCACCAGCGGCCACCACATCTTCGATTTCTGACCGCCGAAGAGGGATGTGAAACTGAGGTGATCCGGGCCGTTGTCGTGTGACTTCGTGTTGGCCCATTTCATATCGTTTCATGATACATTTCTCGATGCGAAAGGAGTCGACATGGCAAAACGGAGTCAGCTGTCACACGCCGAATTCCAGCGACTCCTCGTCTTTCGAACGGGTATCCGGCGCTTTCTGAAATGGAGCGAGGATCAGGCGATCGCCGCCGGTCTGACGGCGTCGCAGCACCAGCTCCTGCTTGCCGTTCGTGGCCATCCAGACAGGAAGGGGCCGACCATCACGGACCTTCGCGACTCTCTCTTGGTGACCCACCACGGGGTGGTCGGTCTGGTCGATCGCGCCGTCGCGGCCGGTCTGGTGGTTCGGCACGCGGACGAATCGGATCGTCGCGCCGTCCGGGTCGAGTTGACCGATCTCGGCGCCGAGAAGTTGACGGCTCTCTCGTTGGAGCATCGCGAGGAACTCCGGCGGATCAGCTGGACGTTCGCACAGATCGCCGACGACATCACCGACGGCGAGGACGGTGCATGACTTTGTGCAGCCGAACGCTGACCGCCTCGAGTGCGAGCCGGCGGACCTCGGCGAGCACTCGCTCGTGGACGACGGTTCCGATCAACATCGTCTCCACCGCGGCCGTGCGGTCGGGCTGACCGAGCGCCCAGGCGACCTCGAACTGCGCACTCTGTTCGGCTGCGTCAGCGGCTGCGTCGAAGTCGGTCATCGAGGCGGGAAAGTCGAACTGGCGAAGTGTCACGATCAGTTGGGCCAATGTGTGTCTGGCCGGCGATGACGGCTTGATCGTCCACTTCCGCCGGCGCAACCATTGGTTCACGTCGGCGAGCGCTGTCGACAACTCGTTCGTCTGCGGCGCCGGAGGCGGAACGCCGAGGCCGTGCATCACCGCGCCGAACGCATCGTGGATCGATGTCGAATCGTCGTCGACGGCCGCAAGTACCCCACGCACCCCGGCCACCGGAAGTTCGCCGATGTCGAGCAAGGCGCGGACCAGACGCAGCCTGCGGACGTGCTCATCGGTGTAGTCGGCCTGGTTGCTGGCGGCCGAGACACCGGGCGGCATCAAGCCCTCGCGCAGGTAGTACTTGATCGAGGCCACGGAGATGCCCGTCCTCTGGCTGAGCTCGGAGATCTTCATCGGATTCGCGCTTGACTCACGGTCTGGATAGTAGCACTATCTAGTAATGGATAGTGCCGCTATCCATGAGTTGCCGGCGAGATCCGGCCGCAGGGAGAGTTCGAGATGCAAAAGGTTCAGAAGGGTCGATTCACCGCAGCGATCGACGGTGAGTTCGTGGTCTTCATCATCGGGATGAGGTTCAACAAACTGTGGAAGGTTCACCGTTGGATGCTGCCGTTCATGGCGATGCCGAAGATGCTCCGTCAGTTGCAGTCGCACCCGGAGAAGGGTCTCCTCGGTGCGCGAATGTCGATCGGCGGCCGGACCGTCACGATGGTGCAGTACTGGCGCAGCTTCGAGCACCTCGAGGCGTTCGCCAAGAACGCGGACGATCCGCATCTGCCGGCGTGGCGGGCATTCAACAAGCGGGTCGGATCGAGTGGCGATGTCGGCGTGTATCACGAGACCTATCGGGTCGGTCCGGGCCGATACGAGTCGATCTACACGAACATGCCGGTGATGGGTCTGGCTGACGCGGGATCGTCGGTGGCGGTCGAGAGGCGCACGGACACAGCCCGCGACCGGATCACCGTGTCGTGACGCGAGTGGAAGCCGGCGATGTGTCGGAGAACTCCACATCCACCACTTCGTCGTTCTCGATCTTGGCCGCCTCGGCCACCAGTGCGGCGCTGCGTTCATCGGCAGGTGTCGCAGCGTCGCTGAACAGGCTGCGTGGCCAGAGACGGCGCGCGGTAACGACGTTGATCTCCGCGGCGAACATCGTCAGTTGGGCGATCAGGTAGATCCACGAGAGCAAGCCGATGACCATTGCGAACGTGCCGTACGTGTTCTGCGCCCCCTTCAGAGTGCGGGTCACATAGATCGTTCCGAAGGCCTGCAGCAAGGTGTAGCCCACGCCTGCAACCAGTGCACCGGGCAAAACGCGCCGCCACGTCATCACGGCAATCGTCAGCAAACGAAACGCAATCAGGTACATGACCACGTTCGACACGACGGTGAGCAGGAACAGCGCCACCGTGGCGACGACGCCGCTGACCACGTTCACGGCCAGCTGGGCGACAACGCTGGAGATCGCCAGCCCGACCACGATCAACAGCAGCATGCCGGTCGAGCGCAGACGCTTCTGGAAGAAATTCGGTCCGTCGGTGCGAGGGACGTCCCACACCTCGTTGATCGCATCCTGGGCCGCCTGCATCGCGCCGAGGCCGGCCCACAACGCGCCGAGGACACCGATCACCAGCGCAATCGTGCTCCCGGTCAGAGGGTGGCTGACGGAATCCTTGATCTGAACACCGACAATCGGGAACTGCCCGAGCGCGGAGTTGGCGATGCTGGTGCGTAGCTTGGCATCTCCCTGGAGGACGAAGCCGAGCACCGTGACGAGCGCCAGCATCGCCGGGAAGACCGAGAAGAATCCGTAGTAGGCGATCAGCGCGGCAAGTCGCCCGGCCCGGTCGTCACCGAACTTCTTGATCACGCCGACCCCGAAGGCGAGCGGCCCGCGTTCCTGCTGATACAGGTCGACCCTGCCGAGCATTCCCGACTTCGTGGTTCTCGGAACCGGTGCGTCGATCTGGCGTGGCCCGGCAGATCCCGGTACATGCGCGTCGGGACCAGGAGCGGCTGCGACCTTGGCCATCGAGACGGCCAGCACTGTCATCGCCGCAGCGGTCAACGCACCGCCCCCACGCTGGCCTTCGCCCTGATCTGCTGGCACGCAACGGCGTACCCCCCGCACGGGACCGACAAACGCGCTGCGCGGGTATGGTTCGATCCGTCCAGCACCGTGAAAGGGCCCTCGCCATGAGCTTCAACCTCGCCACAATCCTCCGTGAATCGGCCGAATCAGCGCCGGACAAAGTGCTGGTCCATGCCGGCGGCACTGCGTTGACGTACGCACAGGTCGATGAGATCTCCGGACGTGTTGCCGCAAGTCTGCTGGCGCTCGGACTGCAGAGTGGCGACAAGGTGGCGGTGCAACTCCCGAACGTGCCGCAATTCCTGTTCGCCTACTTCGGGATCCTCAAGGCCGGAATGGTGATGGTGCCGCTGAATCCGCTGCTGGTCGCCCCCGAGGTCGCCTACCACTTGCACAACAGCGATGCTCGGCTGCTGGTCACGTTCGACATGTTCGCGGCCGAGGCAATCAAGGGTGCCACGCAGATCTACGGGTTGTCGACATACGTCGTGTCCATCTCGGGGGCGACGCCACCCGAGGGCACGAAGTCGTTCGACGAGCTGTACTCCGCCGCCGACACTCGCGACATCGTCGCGATGAGCCCCGATGACACAGCGGTGATCCTGTACACCAGTGGCACCACGGGCAAGCCCAAGGGCGCCGAGCTGACGCACTTCCAGCTGTACATGAACTGCACGATCGCGGGAGAGTTGTTCGGGTTCCAACCCGACGATGTCAGCCTCGCTGTGTTGCCGCTGTTCCACGTCTTCGGCCTGTCGAGTGTGCTCAACATCTGCGTGCGCTTCGCCGCGACGATCGTGCTCGTACCGCGCTTCGAAGCCAGTGCGGTGGTGGACGCGATCGAGAAGCATCGCTGCACGATCTTCTCCGGTGTGCCGACGATGTACTTCGCGCTGTTGCAGCACGACACCGCCGGGCGCGATCTGACGTCCATGCGCACCGGCATCTCCGGCGGAGCCGCGATCCCGGGCGAGGTCCTCCGCTCGTTCGAGGAGAAGTTCCCCGGTGTCGTCGTGCTCGAGGGATACGGGCTGTCGGAGAGCGCCAGTACCACCACGTTCAACATCAACGCATCCGAGCGGCGAGTGCTGTCGATCGGCAAGCCGATCTGGGGTGTCGACCTGAAAGTGGTCGACGAGCACGGCGACACATTGGAGTCCGGCGAGGACCACGTCGGCGAGTTCGTCATCCGTGGCCACAACATCATGAAGGGCTACTACAAGAACCCGGTGGCGACGGCCGAGGCGATGCACGACGGCTGGTTCGCAACCGGAGATCTCGGCTACCGCGACGCCGATGGATTCTTCTTCATCGTCGACCGTAAGAAGGACCTCGTCATCCGCGGCGGCTTCAACGTCTACCCCCGCGAGATCGAGGAAGTGTTGTACGGCCATCCTGCGATCTCCGAGGCCGCAGTGATCGGCAAGCCCGATGAGCGGCTCGGCGAAGAGGTGGTCGCCGTCGTCTCGCTGAAGCCCGGCATGGCGCTGACTCCCGAGGAAGTCATTGCGTACTCGAAGGAGCGACTGGCCGCCTACAAGTACCCCCGTGAAGTGCGGATCATCGATGAGCTGCCGAAGGGTCCAACGGGAAAGATCCTCAAGAAGGACCTACGTATCGGCTGACGGTCAGTGGGTCAGGTCGGGGTACCTCACCGATGAAGCGGCACGGCGCGCGGGCAGATGCTCGGTCGGCCACGCTCCTGGCGCGGCCTGATGGTCTTTCAGCACATCCCTGGCGAGGGTGAACTTGTGGACTTCGGTCGGTCCGTCGGCGATGCCCATCGTGACCGACGCCAACAGCATCCGGGCCAACGGCATCTCGTTCGACACGCCGAGTGCTCCATGCAACTGGATCGTGCGCATCACCGCATCGTGGTACACCTTCGGGGTTGCGATCTTGACACCGGCGATCTCGCGACGCGCCGCCTGACCGCCGAACCGGTCGACGGTCCACGCGGCGTGCAGGACCTGGAGTCGGAACTGGGTCAGGTCGATCCAGGCGTCCGCGATCTTCTCCTGGGTCAGTTGTTTGCGAGCCAGAAGCTCGCCCTGCGTCGTGCGGCTCAGCGCTCGTTCGCACAGCATGTCGAAGCATCGTCCGACCGCGCCGACGGTGCGCATCGCGTGATGCAGGCGTCCGCCGCCGAGCCGGGTCTGCGCGATCGCGAACGCCTGGCCTTCACCGCCGAGCAGGTTCTCGGCCGGAACGCGAACCTCGCGATATCGAACATAGGGATGTGTGCCTTCGCCCTCCGGGTCGTAGCCGGTCCCGGTGCGGCGGATGATCTCCAGGCCGGGTGTCTCGGCGGGAACGAGGAACATCGACGTGCCCTTGTACACCGACACGTTCGGGTCGGTGACGGCCATCACGATGATGAACGTCGCCCGTTCGAAACTCGACGAGAACCACTTCTCGCCGTCGATCACCCACGTATCGCCGTCGCGTACCGCGCGTGTGGTGAACAGTGACGGATCGGAACCGCCGTGTGGTTCTGTCATCGAGTAGCACGACGAAACTCGTCCGTCGAGCAGCGGCTCGAGGAAGCGGGCGCGCTGCTCGTCCGTACCGAAGTGAGCGAGGATCTCGGCGTTCCCGGAGTCCGGTGCCTGGCAGCCGAAGATGGTCGGTGCGAACGCCGACCGTCCGAGGATCTCGTTCATGTATGCCAGTTGCACCTGTCCGAAGCCCTGTCCTCCCAGTTCCGGAGTCAGGTGACACGACCACAGACCCTTGTCGCGTACTCGTTGCTGCAGCGGCCGGATGACGGTGTCCTGAAGCGGGTGCGACTTGTCGTAGACGATCTCTTCGAAGCCGTGGATCGCATCGAGCGGTTCGATCTCTTCGGCAACGAACGCGCGAATCCAATCGAGCTGCGCGGCGAAATCGGGATCGATGTCGAAGTTGGCCATGCTGTTCCCCTCGTTGCGGTACGCCCGAGTATCACTCGCGATGACCCACCGTTCTACGACGGAGGTCGGATGTGGGGGATTCGCTGTCCTGCCGAACCCCGTTCGGCCTCAGGCCACCTTCGTCGTCACAGCGCTGAAGCCGTCCCACGATGTGACGCGCGCTGCGTGCACGGACAGCAGGTCGTTCGTGACCAGCGTCGTCGTCCCACGGAGCATCACGCCGACCTTCATCGACGGTCGAGCGACATGGCTGTCGTCCAAGGTGACGCTGAAGGGGCCCGGAACGATTGCCCGCAGTCGTGTCAGCAGGCCTGGATCGAGTTGGACGGTGCAACTGTGCGGCTGCCACTCGCCCGGCACGACCACCGGCCCGAGAGCCGTCGAGAGACCGAGCGCACAGGGGCCCGGCTGGCGGACGAGTTCGGCCTGGTGCGGCGACAAGCCGGTGCAGAGCTGCCCGCTGACTCCGCTGCCCCCTCTGAAGCGAGCGCTGCCGCGCTCTGCCGGCTTCAGCTCCGTGTGGTCGACATCGGCGAACGCACCACTGGCCCCGACGACCTGGCCGGCCCGCCACGTCAGTCGATGTTCATCGTGCACGACCAGTAGTACGCGTGCCGTCAACGACCAGCGGTCGGGCACAGCACCGCGGTCATCGAGGTAGCCGATGAGCTGATCAGCGTTGGCGAGGCCGATCCGCCCCAGCGCGATTCCGGACAGAGCGATCGCCACCGGGTCGGCGAATCCGTCGCACGGCCTCCGCGCGTCGAGGATCACCGCACGCCCGGCGGTCAGCGTCCATCCGCCGAAGGCATCATCCGACCGCAGCACGGCCGTGCTCGGTCGGGACCGGATCATGCCGACCTTTGCTGCCGACGCCGAGGTTGTGGCCCAGTATCGTCCGGCGAGATCGACGCCTGCCAGGAGCGTCACGTGGGGGCCGTCGTTCGCTGCCACCGCGACATGCTGGAATCGCGTCATCGGCCCTGGGAGATCGTGACGGGCGGAGGAACCGACGCAGGGTCGATCGACAGCCGGTCGTAGAGGTTGGTCGCGAATCGGTCGCCGGTGCGCTGCATCATCGAGACGATCGTCGCTTCGACGACTCGGCGTGACAGGCGCGGCAGCGGAAGCTCGACGCAGAGGGTGATGTCGATCGACAGACGGGTGTGATCGTCGTCGATCCGTTCCAGTCCGTATGTGCCGCCGGCACCAGCGCGCTCGTTGTGGCCGTTCGGCGGCTGATGGGCGAACTGGATCAACTTCGGCTCGTCGAACGACATCAGTTCCGTGAACGACGGTGTCACCGATACGCCCACGGCGGAGATGCCGCGCAGGTGCCACACCCAGATGTCGCCGCTCACATCGATCGACCGAACGAGGGGCGTCAACGCCGCCAGGGTGTCGGCGTCGCGCAGGACCGCCCAGATTCGTTCCCGATCGGCCGGGACGACGGCGACAGAAGTGTTACGAGCAGAGAACGTGGCCAAGGGTCATGGTGTACCCGAGGCCCCGTTTGCTGAAACGCAGGGTGCTCGACGTCACCACGACGGAGCCGTCAAACCGGAACGTCGCCGTCGACCGTGCAGCGACGCATCAGCCGATGCTGTGGAAAGTGGTCACCGAGTGCGCGATGGTTGGTGCAGCGTTCATCCCAGATCGCGACATCGCCGACCTGCCACGACCAACGCACCTGCAGCTTCGACTCGTTGATCCGGCCGCGCAGATGCTGCAACATCCAGGCGCTCTCGACGGGATCCATCCCCACGACCGAATCCATGAAACCGCCGGCGATGAAGAGTGCCTTGCGGCCGGACACCGGATGCGTGCGGACCATCGGATGTTCGGCACCGGGAAACGCGAGGCGAAGTGCCGCTACGTGTTCGGCGCCGGCCCGCTTGGCGAATGCGGCCCAGAACCCGTCGCCCTGGGTGTGCCGAACTCGGAGGCCGTCGGCAATGGAACGCATCGTCGGGGAGAGACCCTCGTATGCGCCGTACAGATCCGCCCAGAGGGTGTCGCCGCCATAGGCCGGAATGTCCAGAGCAACGAGGATCGCGATCTTCGGCGGTGCGTCGATCCAGGTGATGTCGGTGTGCCAGTTGTCGGCATCCGGTCCGTTGGTCGCTGTGTCCTCGATCAGGCTCAGCGGCTCCGTTCCGCCGAAGTGACGCTGCAACGGAAAGACCGAGGGAGTTCCGAACCGCGTTGCCAGAGCACGCTGTCCCTCTTCGCTGAGATGCTGTCCGCGTAGGAAGAGCACCTGATGTGTGAGCAACGCGTCGTCCAGCGCCTTGAATTCGTGGTCGGTGATGTTCTCGAGGCGAACGCCCTCGACCTCTGCACCGAGCACTCCGGTCAGCCTGCGGGTCTCCATGCTCGTGGAATTTACTACACCGGCGAATGTGCTCGGCGTGCTCCTGAGTTGACCGAGGGTGGCGGGTCGACCACGTCGAAGGATCCCTCAGTCTTGCTTTCATTCGGCAGCCATGGCGTGGCCATGCGGCGTTCACGTCGATGACACCCGGCGCACTTACCGTCAGGATCCGATGAGGAGCGATACTGAACCGTCGGTCGGCCACGACTCGTGTCCGGATTTGCGATGACTCCGCCACTCGGCGGGAGGAGTCGAATCGCGCCCGTGTTGAACGGTTCGGGCGTCGGCGCAGCGAGGTCGAGCATCTGGGCGGCCCCGTACGATCAGTTCGCCGAGCAGCGTGGGGCATTGTCATTGGCCGACGTCCGGATCGAGACTCCGTCTCACGAGCTCGAGGCTGAACGGCAGCGACTGGAAGCCCAGATCGCAGCCACCAGCGCCCGGATTCTTGCTGCCCGGAGTCGAGCCGATCAGCGAGATGCCGAGATCGGCGCACTGTTGCGCGACGATCTCGTCGCCTCGCAGGACTACATCGCCGAGATGGAACGTCAGCACGACAGCGCAGTCGCGGCAGTACGTGCCGCAGCTGAAGCCGAGATCGCAGCCATCCTCGCGACCCCGACATCGACGATCGATGAAACGAACAGCACCGGCGCCGAAGTGTGGAATCCGAACTCCGGCGGCCGATGAACGTCGAGACACTCCCTCAGTGCGACGTTTCGTCGCGACCGACCCGTGCCGGCATCGCGCAGATGACGTTGCAACTCCGCGCCCTGTTGCGTGACGCGACCGCCGAGGAGGAGCGCGCCGCCATTGTCGATGCGGACGGTGCACGCGAGAAGTTGCGAGCCCGGCTCGGCCCATTGGT
This sequence comes from Actinomycetota bacterium, assembly GCA_043746045.1. Taxonomy (GTDB): domain Bacteria; phylum Actinomycetota; class Acidimicrobiia; order Acidimicrobiales; family Ilumatobacteraceae; genus WLMZ01. Next base: position 10,956 of record JAYTRT010000457.1, read on the forward strand.
CGATGAACGACGGCGAGGCCTCGACGAGGCTCTCGCAACAGCGCGTGCTGACGCGGCCGCCGCAATTGCCGCAGCGCGCGCCGCAGCATCGTCGATGAGCGTCGAGGCAACCCAACCAGTCGTCGAGTTGCCGGTCGTCGAGTTGCCGCCCGTCGAGTTGCCGGTCGCCGCGCCGGATCAATCACCGACTTTCAACATCGTCATCGATCCCGAGGCGTTCGCGCAGGCTTTCGCCGCTGCGTTCGCCGAACTCTTCGACGGGCACTTGGCGTCGACGGCGAATGCGGTGCCGACGTGGCTCGCTCAGCTCCCCCCTCCTGAACAGACGACGACGAAGCAGTCCTTCTGGACCCACGCTCGCCATCCGGATGTACTCCTGATCGGGCTGAGCATGGTGATCGTGCTCGTCGTGCTGGCCGCGTGGTTCGTATGAGCACGGATGTGATGGACAGAACCACGATCCCGCAGGTCCATGCCGTGGATGCACCGGCGCCCGTCGCTCGAACGCTCGTGGCCGGGCGTGGACTGGGCGATCGAATCTTCTTCCGCGGTGCCTCGCTCAGTGGACTGCTCGTTCTCGCGATCATGGGCGCGGTCGGAGTGTTCCTTGCGATCGAAGCCAAGCAGGCTCTTGTCAAGGCCGGCCCGTCGTTCCTGACGACGTCGGCGTGGGAACCCGATCGCGGCACGTTCGGTATTGCAGCGGTCCTGGTCGGTACCGTTGTGATTGCGCTCGTCGCTGTTGCGGTTGCGCTCCCTGTGGCGTTGGGGACCGCACTGTTCATCACCGAGGTAGCGCCGGGTTGGCTTCGTTCCCCGTTGGTCGCGTTGGTCGATCTGATGGCCGCCGTGCCGAGCGTGGTCTACGGCCTGTGGGGTCTGTTCTTGCTGCAGGGTCAGATCATCGGTCTGTCCCGATCGCTGAACACGTTCTTCGGGTGGATCCCGATCTTCAGCGTCACGGGTGCGCACCCGAACGATCCGCTGGCGAGCGCGAGCGTGTACACGACGTCAGCGTTCATCGCCGGCGTCGTGGTGGCGATGATGGTCATGCCGATCGCCTGCGTCGTGATGCGGCAGGTGTTCTCGCAGGTTCCAGCTGGCGAACGCGAGGGAGCGTATGCGCTCGGCTCGACGCGTTGGGGCATGATCCGCGTCGTTGCGTTGCCGTTCGGCCGCGGTGGCATCATCGGTGGCACGATGCTCGGACTCGGGCGTGCGCTCGGCGAAACGATCGCGGTCGTGCTGATCATCTCGCCCCGGTTCAAGATCAGCTTCCACATGTTGGAGGCTGGAACGAACTCGGTGTCCAGCCTGATCGCGATCCGCTACAACGAGACATCGGGGATCGGCCTGTCGGCACTGTTCGCGGCCGGTCTCGTCTTGTTCGCGTTGACGCTCGTCGTCAACTTCACAGCGTCGTGGTTCATCAGTCGGTCGCGTTCGGGATCGAGTAGCGAAGGGTGACCTCGACCCTGTTGGAACATCCGAACGTCGAGCTGATCGCGGCGCCGGTCGAGCCCCACGTTCGCTCTTCATCGGCAACGACCGTGGTCCCTGCACGACATGGTCCTGTCGCTGCGCCGCAACAGCGCCGCGCCCTACGCGGTCTCTCGCGTAACGATCTGATGCTGATCTGTGGCGCCGGCGTGAGTGCCCTGTGCACGACGTTGTTGATCTTCGGCGTACTGACATCGTTGTCGGGTCGGCTGGGCTTCGTTGTCGTCGGTTTCACGATCTTCCTGGCCACCTATGCCGTTCTGCTGTCGCTGACCGAAGACAGACCGGCAGTCGTCGACAAGGTGACGACGGTGATGATGGCCTCGGCCGCGATTGCTGCACTGACGGCGCTCTTCTCGGTCGTTGCGTTCACACTGTGGCGTGGTCGGAACGCGCTGTTCCGGACCAACACCTACGCCGACGACCTGAGCCGCAGCGGCCCACTCGACGGCCTGGACAAGGGCGGTATCGGCCACGCGATCGTCGGCACCCTGATCATCACCGCGATGGCTTTGGCGATCACGGTGCCGCTCGGCGTTGCCTGCGCCGTCTACCTCACCGAGAAGCAGACTCGGGTGGCCGGATTGGTGCGAACGGTCGTGACTGCGATGACGGCGCTTCCGTCGATCCTCGCCGGACTGTTGATCTTCTCGACCTGGATCCTGATCCTGGGCTTCGAACGCTCGGGATTGGCTGCGTCGTTGGCGGTCAGCATCGTCATGTTGCCGATCATCATCCGTGCGGCTGATGTCGTCCTGCGGCTGGTCCCCGGCAACCTGCGCGAGGCCGCCGCAGCGCTCGGCGCGCCGCAGTGGAGAGTCGTGCGCCACGTCGTGCTGCCGACAGCGCGTTCCGGGCTCACGACAGCGGTGATCCTCGGCGTCGCTCGGGGCGTCGGCGAGACCGCGCCGGTGTTGCTCACGGCAGGCTTCACCGCTTCGCTGAACACCAATCCGTTCAAGGGTGCGATGGTCACGTTGCCGCTGTCGGCCTACTCGCTGGTCAAATCGCCGTTGCCATCTCAGGTTGCTCGTGGTTTCGCGGCAGCAGCCGTTCTGATGGTTCTCGTGTTGGTGTTGTTCACCATCGCTCGCCTGCTCGGCGGTCGCCCGGTCGGCCAACTGTCGAAGCGTCAGGCTCGTCGTGCCGTCAACCGGTCCGCGCGCGATCTGCAACGCTCCGAGTCTCGATTGCCGAGTGTGGCCCGATGATCGGGCGGGAGGGTTCGGCGATGCGTCGCTCCTCGCGGCTGGCAGCGGTGATCCTTGCGGCGATGGCCACGTCGATCGTCAGCGGCACCTCGACATCGAGGGTCGTGGCGGCGAGTTACCAACGAATCTCGGGAGAAGGTTCGTCATGGGCCGCGAACGCGATTGACGCGATGCGGGTCAACGTCAAGCAGTTCGGCATCACCGTCGACTACAACCCCAGCGGTTCGACCGCTGGCCGCAAGGACTTCCTGAACGGCACCGTCGATTTCGCGGCCTCGGACATCCCGTTTCAGTTCAACCCCGAAGATGGATCCGCACCGGAGAACCCTGCTCCGGGAAGTTACGCATACATGCCCGTCGTAGCCGGCGGAACGGCCTTCATGTACAACCTCAAGATCAACGGCAAGCAGGTGACCAACCTGCGCCTGTCCGGTGCGAACGTGGCCAAGATCTTCACCGGCGCAATCACCACATGGAACGACCCGGCGATCCAGGCAGACAACCCAGGCTTGACGATGCCGGCCCGAACCATCGTGCCGGTCGTGCGATCTGATGGCTCCGGGTCGAGCGCGCAGTTCTCGCTGTGGATGATCAGTCAGTTTCCTGACATCTGGACCGATTTCTGCAACCGCTCCGGTCGTGCCCCGAAGTGTGGCGAGACGTCGTTCTACCCAACGGTATCGGGAATGATTTCGCAGCAGGGTGATCTCGGAGTCGCCGGCTATGTCAGTCAGGGCTTTGCCGAAGGTGCGATCGGCTACGTCAACTACTCATACGCGCTCGGCAACAACTTCCCGGTCGCCAAGGTGCTCAATGCGGCGGGTTTCTTCACCGAGCCAACGCCGCAGAACGTCGCGGTGTCGCTGTTGAAAGCGCAGATCAACACGGACGCGACCAATCCGGCGGTGTACCTCACCCAGCAATTGGCCGGCGTGTACTCGGACACCGACCCACGTAACTATCAGCTGTCTTCGTACTCGTACCTGATCCTGCCGACGACCATCGCCGGGCAGTTCAACGCCGACAAGGGCTACACCCTCG
>JAYTRT010000458.1:0-4931 GCA_043746045.1 Actinomycetota bacterium
GCGTGCTTGCCGACCTTGACGTTCGACGACGGCGTGTCGATTCGCGACTGGGTCTTGATCGGTCCGAGTTGCGACCAGCCACGGGGGATCCAGTATCCCTGGTCCTGGGCGAAGGTGGTCAGCTTCAGCTCGCTCAACCACTTCACCGCCGAGACGTAGCCGTACAGCCCGGGGACGATGATCCGTGCCGGGAAGCCGTGCTCGACGGGGAGCGCCTCGCCGTTCATCGCGATCGCGATCATCGCATCACGGCCATCGAGTGTGCTCACCGGGAAACCAGCGGTGAAATCGTCGACCGAGATGCCGAGCACCTGATCAGCCGCGCTCTGGATACCCGCCTCGTGCAGCAGGTCGTCGAGCCGGCAGCCGAGCCAGCGGGCGTTGCCGACGAGGTTGCCCCCGACATCGTTGGAGACACACGAAATCGTGACATCGCTCTCGAACAGAGGCCGAGCGGCGAGCTCGTCGAAGCTGAAGCTGAGCGGATGGTCGACCAGACCCGACACCTTCAGCTTCCACGAACCGAGGCTGACCGAAGGAACCTGGAACGCGGTATCGATCCGGTAGAAGCTCTTGTTCGGCGTGAACAGCGGCGACAGACCCTGGTTGGCCACGACCAACGCTGGATCGGCCGGCGGAACGGGCAACGGGGTCTTGGCGACAGGCACCCGAACGCCTGCCCGTGCCAACTGGCTGTTGAAGCGACTCTGCAGGTTGCGGCCAACCGCCAGCACGAGCAGCGCACCAACAGCGAGGCCCCCGCTGTGGATCAGGAAACGACGGCGGTCAACTGCGACAGCCGGGGCGATCGTGGGTCGACGCGCAGCGTTGCGGACGGGCACGACTTCGGGCTGAGCCAGGTGGGCGCCCCACCGCAGAACCATCGCGGCGGTGATCGCGGCCAGCAGTGCGGGAAAGATCGACCCGAAGCCGGCGCCGGCTGAATTGAGTGCGGCCAGTGCACCGAGCACCCCGAACACCAGCGCGAAACCGGTGCCGAGTTGCTTGCGACCGCGCACGGCGAAGACGCCCACGACCGCAGCGGTGATCAGGATGACCCCGATGATGGTGTAGATCGCGGCCTTCTTGTCGCTCTCGGCGCCGAACGTGCGGATCGCGAATTCGCGTAGCCACTTCGGAGCCAGATCGCGCACTCGCTCGCCGACGTTGACCACGGGTGAGTGCAGATTCCGGGAGAAACCGGCGACGAACTCGCCGACAGCGAGACCGCTTCCGGCAGCAACGAGACCGACCACGACCCCCCACCAGCGGGGTGGACGGTGTTCGGACGCTGCGACCTCGCCCCGATCCGTTGTCGCCATCCTCGCTACCTTTCACACTTCACCAGAAGGGTTTTCAGTACTGTCGACGACAGAAACCGTTACACCGTCTTCGGAGATTTCTACGGCGCTGCTCGACGCTGCGGATGACATCAGTCAGGCCAATTCGCGGTAGCCCTCCATCTCGAGCACCTCGGCCGCGAACAACTCGCCATCGACGGCGACGCCACGGTCGAGCCGCAATGCTTCGAGATCCTTGAGCGGACGCTCCAACGCCCGTCGGCGTGTGGTGGCCAGTTCATCGAATGACTTGCTGACCGTGTCGAACTGGCGCTTGACCTTGTCGATCGAGTCCGTGTACTTCGTGAACTGCTGGGCGAACTTGCCGAGCAGTTGCATCATCTCCTGACTGGTCTGCTCCATCACGTAGTTGTCGAATGCCTGGCGGATGATACCGAGGAAGGCGAACAGGGTGAGCGGCGAGCAGATGACGACGTTCTGTCGCATTGCTTCGTCGATCAGTGCCGGGTCGGTCTCGTGGATGAACGCGCTGAGCGTCTCGTTCGGGACGAACAGCAGCACGTTGTCGACGGCCGGCCGGTCGTCCGAGGCCGCGTACTCCCGACGGGCAAGTTCGCGGACCCGCATCCGCACGTCGCGCAGGAACGTCGCTCGGTGGGTGGACTTCTCGGCCTCTGTGCTCGCATCGAGGAAACGCAGGTAGGCCGCCATCGGGAACTTGACGTCCATGAACAGCACCTGCCCCTTCGGCATCATGAACGTGAAATCGGGGATGCCCTGGCCGCTGCCGGCGACCGCCGTGCGCTTGCGGTACTGCTTGTTCTCGATGAAGCCCGCTGCACGGATGATGTCCTCGGCCATCCGCTCGCCCCACTGCCCACGATTGTTCGGACTGGCCAAGGCCTCGCGCAGGCTCTGCGTGGTACTGGTCAGGTGTTGGGTGATCTCGGCATGGACGCGGAGCGATTGATCCACCTGGCCGAACCGCTGGGACGTCGCTTCACCCAACTGGCCAACGAGCGTGGACAGCCGGGCGAGGTCGAGGCGCACCTCGCTCTGTACCTGAGCCAGCCGACTCTCGATCAGATCCTTCTTCGAATCGAGGTCCGCAGACGCGGCAGCGGTCTCGGCGCCCAACTGTTCCCGGCCCATCAGCGTGACCTGGATCAGCGCGGACTGAACGGCCTCATCCCGTTCGCGCCCGGCCTGCACCTGCATCGAGGCCATCGCCGTCTGCAACGCCCGTTCGATGGCGGCTGCCTGGGCCGCAGATGCAATCGCCGGATCGATCTGGGGACTTTCGGTACGACGCGACATCGCCATCGCAAGTGCCGCACCAACGGCGAGAGCCGCAACGGCCACGAGGAGAACAACGACTGCAGTCATGGAAACCATCATCGCGGAGGGGTGTGACATCGAAGCGGGATGCCCCGCGAGCAGGTTCTCGACGACCCGGTCGACCAACGCGAGGGATCAGCCCGCCGGCGTCTGGCTGACGTGTTCCTGCCGGGCGTACAGGCCGTCCAACGCCATCAGCTCGTCGTGCGTCCCCTGCTCGACCAGATGCCCGTTGTCCAACACGACGATGCGATCGGCATCGCGGATCGTGGACAGACGGTGGGCGATCACCAGCGCTGTCCGGCCCTGGAGCGCGTGATCGAGCGCAGCCTGGACGAGCGACTCGTTCTCGTTGTCGAGGTGGCTCGTTGCCTCGTCGAGGATCATCACCGCAGGATCCTTCAGCAACATCCGCGCGATCGCGATGCGCTGTTTCTCGCCGCCGCTGAGCCGGTAGCCGCGCTCGCCGACGACGGTTGCGTAGCCGTCGGGCAACGACTGGATCGTGTCGAGGATCCGCGCCGCTCGGCACGCTTCGTCCAGTTCGGCACGTGTTGCATCCGGCTTGGCGTACAGCAGATTCGATTCGATCGTCTCGTGGAACAGATGGGGGTCCTGCGACACCACCCCGATCGCTGCACGCAACGATTCCCCGGTCAGCTTGCGCACGTCGATGCCGTCGATCAGCACAGCACCGCTGGTGACGTCATAGAGACGAGTGATCAACGATGCCAGTGTCGTCTTTCCAGCGCCGGACGAACCAACGAGTGCCACAGTTTCGCCCGGCGCGATCTTCAGCGACAGGCCGTGCAGCACGTCGCGATCGGGATCGACGCCCTGGGGCCCGGGAGCCTCCAACGAAGGAATCGACACATCGGCGGCGCCCGGATACCGGAAGGTGACGTCGGCGAACTCGATCGCGCCCTTCGATGCGACGAGATCGACGGCACCCGGTGCATCGACGATCGAGACGGGGGCATCGAGCACTTCGAAGACGCGATCGAAACTGACGAATGCCGTCATCAGGTCGACGCGCGCGTTGGTCAGCCCCGTGAGCGGTGCGTACACCCTGGCGACGAGCGTGGCCAACGCGACGAGCGTGCCAGTGGTGATTGCACCGGACACCACGAGATGGGCGCCGATTCCGTAGATGGCGGCCGCGCCGAGCGCACCGACCAGGCCGAGAGCGACGAAGAACACTCGTCCGTACATCGCCGATTGGATGCCGGTGTCGCGCACGCCCTCGGCACGTTCGGAGAACATGTCGACCTCGCGCTGATGCCGGCCGAAGAGTTTGACGAGCAGTGCACCGCTGACATTGAGGCGCTCGCTCATCTGGGTGTTCATCTCGGCGTTGTATTCCATGTTCCGACGCGAGATGCCCTGCAGTCGGCGGCCGACGCGCTTGGCCGGAATGATGAACACGGGCAGCACGACGAGCGACAGCAGAGTGAGTCGCCATTCGAGCGTGAACATCGCGGCGAGCGTGGTGATCAGCACGACGATGTTGCTGACGACGCTGCCGAGCGTGCTCGTCAGTGCCGACTGTGCGCCGATCACATCGTTGTTCATCCGACTGATCAGCGCGCCGGTCTGAGTACGCGTGAAGAAGGCGATCGGCATCCGCTGAACCTTGTCGAACAGCGAGACGCGCAGGTCGTAGATCAGACCTTCGCCGATGCGCGCCGAGTACCAGCGTTGGACGATGGAGAGGACGGCATCCATCAGCGCCGCGAAGACGACGATGCCCGCGAGGATCGTGATCTCGGAGCGGTTCTTGGTGGGGATCGAATGGTCGAGGATGCGACGGAACGCGAACGGCGCGACGAGTGAGATCAGCGCATCCAACACGATCGTGCCGAGAAAGAAGAAGATGGCACGCCGGTAGGGACGGGCGAATGTCCACACCCTGCGCAGCGTGACGCGGCTGAGCTTGGCCCCCGCGATCTTCGACTTGTCCCGCGGTCTCACGGCGCTGTAGGCGCCCATCCTGCTCATGTCGGCCAAGGCTACGGGCGGGTTACGCTCGCCGGATGCTGCGCAGCCGTCGTCACCTGACCGCCATTTCCAGCGTCGTGGTCACCGGCGTGCTTCTGATGACATCGTGCAGCAGTAGCTCGACGTCGTCGGCCACGACAGGATCCGAGGTGGTCACCACCTCTGCCGGTTCCGAGTCGTCGGCGGGTTCCGTGCCGACGACAGAGACCGCCAGCACACCAGCCGCCAGCACACCAGCCGCCAGCACACCAGCCGCCAGCACACCAGCCGCCAGCACACCAGCCGCCAGCACAC
>JAYTRT010000459.1:0-14543 GCA_043746045.1 Actinomycetota bacterium
AGGGCTACACCCTCGGCGCATTTGCGTACTACGCGATGTGCCAGGCGCAGCAGCAGTCGGCGTCCCTCGGCTATTCACCCCTGCCCGTCAATCTGGTCCAAGCGGGTTTCGACCAGATCCGCAAGATCCCCGGCGTCGCCGTCCAGGACATCGACATCAAGGCCTGCAAGAACCCGACGTTCGCGGCCGACGGCTCGAACCTCTTGGCCGACTCGGCCCCGCAGCCGCAGGGGTGTGATCACCAGGGCAGCGCCAGTCAGTGCCCGAACGGGACCGGCGGAATGTCGAATGTTCCAACGGCCGTTCTCGCCGTCGCCGCGGCCACCCCGACGCCCGCTGCGACGACCCCCGCACCGACACCAGCTGCCGGTGCGACCCCTGCGGTGGGTGCGACCCCGGCGGCTGGTCCGACCCCTGCGGCGGCGGCTGACCCCGGAGCAGCGGCTGGTACACCGCCACCGGCGGGGGCGGCCGACCCCGGTGCCGCGACCGGCGGTGCGCCGCCGGCTCCCGCTCCTGCCACGGGAGCTGATCCTGCCAGTGGAGGCGCACCCGCAGGCGGCGCGGCCCCCGCCGGTGGAGCGACTCCTGCCCCTGGTTCGGCAGCTGGTGCGGCAACGGGTGCGCCGACTGCCGGCTCTGTCGCGGCCGGCACTCCTCCCGCACCGGGGGCCGCGACCGCTGGTGGCGCAGCGCCCGTGGTGACCGTGCCAGGCGCTCCGACGGTCACCGTTCCAACGGCCGGCGCCGCGGGCGCCACTCCGGCCGTCGGGAAGACGTGCGACGTCGACACCGGCGTCTGCGGCGGCGGCGCGGCAACCCCGTCCGTCGCCCAAGTCGCGTCGACCGGGGCGGCGTCCGCAGGGCAGCCCTCAGTCAATCCTGCGGTTGGCGCAATCACAGCAACCACGCTCGCCCAATCGGGCGGCAGCTCGTCGCCGTTCCTGCTCCTGCTCGTGGTGTTGCTGACGATCGGTCTCGTTCTCGCACCGGCGCTTGCGTGGCGACACTTCTCGACGACGGAGCCTGCGTGAGCACGCACCGACATCGCACCTGGCTCCTTGCGCCCCTGGCCATTCTGATGACGACTGTGTTGGCAACGTCTGGTGCGAGGGCCGACGGCACACTCGCCGGCAGCCAGGGCACCGACACTTCGTTGCCGGCAACCGCGTCGCAGGTCACGGTCAAAGGACGTGGAGCGTTCGCCGACCTGACCATCACCGTCAACCAGACGGCGAACCTCACTGATCAGGCTGTATCCATCACATGGACCGGCGGTTCGCCGACCAAACCCGGCCCGGGTCGTTTCGGCAGCCAATACCTGCAGATCATGCAGTGCTGGGGCGAGGACGATGGCAGCATTCCGAAGAGTCCCGGGCCACCGCCCGAACAGTGCGAACAGGGAGCGGTAGGCGGCACGTACGAGGGTGTTCCGATCGGCGTCTACCCGAACGAATACGCGCTGACCCGCATCATTTCTCAGTCGTCCTGGCCCAATTTCACCGCCACGAAGGGTTACCTCGACAAACGCACGGCCTACTCGTGGCTCCCCTTTCGTGCGGTCGACGGGACCGAAGTCAACGCCGAATTCGACCCGACGTTCAACCCCGGCATTGTCGGCGGTAACTACTGGCTGAACCCGTACTTCAATCAGGTCACGACCAACGAGATCGCCGGCGCTGCAACCGGACCGGACGGGAAGGGAGCGGAACTGTTCGAAACGCTCTCTGGAGTACAGTCCTCAGGGCTCGGTTGTGGTCAACACACCCAACCGGTTCCCGGCAGCGACAAGAAGATCCCACGGTGTTGGATCGTGATCGTGCCACGCGGCACTCCGACCGACGAGGACAAAGGGTCCGGGCTCGAGCCTGAGGCTGCCACACGCGGTGTCGCGACCTCCCCGCTGTCGACCCTCTCCTGGCAGAACCGGATTGCCATTCCGATCGACTTCAACCCGGTGGACTCGCCGTGCGTGTTGGGCTCTGACGAGCGCAGCATCGCAGGGTCCGAACTGGCCCTGCCCGCCGTCGTCAGTTGGCAGCCGAACTTGTGCGCCAGCCAGAACCTTCCGCCTTTCTCCTATGCGCTCGTCAGTGACAACTCCGCTCGTCAGCAACTCGTGTCGCATCAGCAAGGTGCACCGGGTATGGCGGTGGTCTCGCAGCCGCTCGCTGCTGCGGCGCTCGATCCAGCGAGTCCGGTCGTCTACGCCCCACTCAGTTCCTCGGGCTTGGTAGTCGGGTTCAACATCGAACGCAACGCCAGCTTGGGAGCACCCGCTGATTCGAAGCTCCTGAACGGTGTGCGCATTGCCAGCATGAACCTGACCCCGAGACTGGTGGCGAAATTGCTGACCCAGTCGTATCGGCAGGCGGTCAACATCGTCGGTCAGGCGCCCCCCGGATATGGATGGGATCTCACGAACCCGGGGCATCTCGGACTCGACCCCGACTTCCTGCAGTTCAACCCCGAGTTCAATGTCCTGCAGATCACCGACGGTCGACCCTTCAGCAGCGTGCAACTCCCTGCGGGCAATTCGGACGCGGCGCAGCAGGTGTGGAAATGGATTCTCGCTGATCCTGAGGCCAAAGCCTGGCTCGATGGCACTCCCGACCAATGGGGTATGAAAGTCAACCCCGTCTACTCGACCAACACGGCGGTCAACCCCACCGGAATCGGCTTCGGTGATCCGGCGCCCACCTCGTTCCCGAAGGCTGATCCATACTGCTACCAAGCTCCATCGAGAGGTCCCAACGGGTCCGTCGTACCACCTCCATTGTGTGGAACAGATTGGTTGCCGTACAAGGGCAGCCTGTCAGAGACTGCGCAAGCGGCGCGAATCGCGTCGGACGGAGCCAAGATCGTCGACAACCCGAATGCAGCGTCGTCTGCCGACGTCTGGAAACGCGACGTACCCCAGTATCTCGGGCGGCGTGGAATGCTGGCCCTCACAGATACCCCGTCGGCGGCGCAATATGGTCTCCAGACGGCGCGCCTCAGCCGGGCCGGTGACGGTGGACCGCAACGAGTCTTCGTTGCCGCCGACACAGCAGCGTTGACGAGCGGTGTGGCGGCGATGGTCGCGGGGACATCGCCCTCCGTTCTCGAGTCGTCGCCCCTGGCGGTCGCGCCGGGCGCCTATCCGTTGACGACTCTCGCGTACGCCGCCCTGACCCCGCTGTCCCTCGATCAGAAAGCGAGAGCGGACTACGCGGCGTTCATCGACTACGCAGTCGGTGCTGGCCAGGTTTCCGGGCTCGAGCTGGGGCAGCTTCCACGGGGGTATTCGCCACTCTCCGATGATCTCAAGGCTCAGTCGAGGGCGGCTGCAGACGTGGTGCGAACGATGGTTGCGCCGAAGATCGATCCGCCGCCAGATCCGACGACCGTTCCATCGACGGTCGCGCCGTTGCCGACGACGACCGCCCAATCTTCGACGGCCGACGCGTCGACGTCAACCACCGAGCACCCGGCGTCGTCGGCACCGAACACCACCACGACCACCAGCACGACGACCACCACCACGACGACCATTCCGGTTCCAGCGACGGTGACGAACACCGCGCGCGCACCAGCCCCGAATACACCGCGTCAGACAACTCCAAAGGCGTCCCCACCGATCACGCCGCGACCAACAACGCAGTCGACTGTTCCCGGCGTGGCGGTGACAGAACCGGTCGTAGGGGTCGATCCATCGACCACGGCTGGTCAACCTGCGAGCACCCCGTCATCGAGCCCGCCGTCGAGCCGAGCGCCGACCCCGTCGACCGTGGCAGAGGTTCGAGTCTCTCCGCCGACTCCGACAATTCTGACGCCCAGTTCCACGCCGAACAGGAGCCGCTTGGCCGTGCCTGGCCTCGGGGTCGTGGCGTTGGGTTCGGCACTCTTCGCGTTGGAGATCACCAAGCGTCCCGGTCGCAAGGGTGCTCATGTGGATGACGACGAGCAGGATCTCGAATGACATCGAATGCGAACCAGTGGGCCGGTCGCCGGCGCAGGAGCGTGATGATCGCCGGAGCAGTTGTGTTCGCATGCTGGCTCCTCGGCGGTTCAACGGTTCGTGCGGCCGGCCCTCCGGTCCATGCGGGAAATGCCGTCGTCGTCGATGGGTACGACCGGTCGAAAATCGTCACCCACGGTCGGATCGACACGCAGTTCAGCCTTCGACTCCCGGCCGACGCCGTCTGCCCTGGCGACAGCGCCAACGACCAGTGGCGAGTGCAGAGCTTCATGATCCCTGCCACGGATGATCCCGTATCACTTCGTTATGGGCCGATCGGACCCGAACCGTTCGACAACGGTCGACAATTCGCACTGTTCGGTATCGACACCGTGCCGTTCGTCCATCAGCTTCTGCTCCGGAATGCAAGTCCCGGTCACGTCGGTGTCATTCCGGCTCTGCCGCCGTTCAGCTTGGGAGTGTTCAGCCAGCAGCGGATACCCGAAGGCACGTACCGGATCGGGTTGGCGTGCTCCTACTTCGGCACGACGTCGATGTACTGGGACACTCGCATCGTCGTCAGCGAGTCACCTGACGGCAAGCCCGGCACGATCGATTGGCACATCGAGGACGTCGCTTCACATGGACTCTCGGCCACATCGGACAGCGGACCGGGCTCGTCGCTCGTTCTGATCTGTGCGTTCGCCGTCGCCGGGATTGCGCTCGTAGGTCTCGGCTACTTCGCATGGCGACGACGAATCCCTCGCCGCCCGACAACCCTCTCGAAGGAGAGCTCATGAATCCACATCCCGTTGTGCGCCGACGAATCTTCCAAGACGTCGGCGGCAGGATCGCTGCGCTGTCGGTGATCCTCTCGCTTGCCATTGTCACCGTCGGACAAGCCGGCAACGCTGCTGGCGCAGGTGGCGTCGACAATGGCGCGATGCAGTTCTTGACGCTGGCGGGGTCGCCGAACCCGGGCCAGGTCGTCACCAGCGGCGGGAGTGCGACGGTGTTCTCGATGAGCCTGCCACAGGACGCTTCGTGCCCTGGCGGCGCGACCGGAACCCCGTCATACCGGTGGCAGACCTTCATGGTCGACGACGCGGTCGATCTGCCGACACTCAAATTCACGAGTGGACCGGTGTCTGTCGGTGGTGCGTTCGCGATGCCGATGTACGAGACCGGCACAGGCGACCCGATCATCAACCAGAATCCGGCGTCGAGCCCTGTAGGCCTGATCGCGGCGATTCCGAATTCGTCGTTCGAGGCCCTCGTACCCAAGGGAACAGTTCCGGCGGGGAACTACAAGATCGGCATCGCCTGTACGACTGCTGGTGCCACCGTTGGTTTCTGGTCGCTTCGCATCACAGTGGTCGCAGACTCCAAGGATTCGCCAGCGGGCTTCACCTGGAGCCTCGCCGCGCCCATCGTGGTCACGCCGACAACACCGGCGCCGACGACACCGACAACGCCGACGACACCCGCGACAACGCCGACGACACCCGCGACGACACCGACGACACCCGCGACGCAACCTGCAACGCCGGTGACGACCACGTCGACCACGGTGGCTACGACAACCACGAGTACGATCGCCGGAACCGGCTCGGGAACCACGACGACCGTGAAGTTCGGGCCGAGTTCGCCGGCGTCGACCGTCCAGAACGGTGTCGGAGCAGTGCCGATCACGACGAAGTTGGCGACGACCGGCTCCTCGACGCTTCCCATCGTGATCTGGGCGATCCTGCTTCTCGTCTTCGGTCGGATGATCATCCTCGTCGGCCGTCCGTCGGCCGGTCGTCAGCGCAAGAGTCGATGACGCGGCGCGCTGATGCAACGTCCATCAGCTCGCGCATGCAACTCGTTCGTGCGGTACTGGTGCTCGTCTTCGTGTTGTCGGCGACGCTGCTGATCCAACTCGTGCTGGTCAGCTCGCTCCAGCGATCGGCAGCGCAGGGACGGGCGTTCGACAGGTTCCGCAGCGAGCTCGCGACGGGCACGGCCCCCATTGGACCGACGGACGAAAGTGGCCGGCAACTCCCGATCGGGACACCTGTCGCATACATCGAGATCCCCTCGATCGGGGTCGAGCAGGTGATTGGTGAGGGCACGACGTCGAGCGCGTTGTTCACCGGTCCGGGCCATCGACGGGACACTCCGTTACCCGGCCAGGTCGGCTCCAGCATCGTGTTCGGCCGGCGAGCTGCGTTCGGTGGACCTTTCGATCGAATCGATGAACTCAAGAAGGGCGCAACGATCAAGGTGACGACAGGTCAGGGTGTTTTCGATTTCACCGTGCTCGGCGTGCGGCGCGAAGGAACTGCTGTGCCGGCGGCGCCCACAGTCGGTGGAGCTCGACTGCTCCTCGTCACCGCGGCAGGCACGGCGTTCCTCCCCGGTGGGGTTCTGCGTGTCGACGCGGACTTGACCGGCACCGCCGTCGTCGGACCACCGCGCGTCCTCAGCGCCGACAACCTGCCGCAGGAGGAAAGGATCATGGCCGGCGACTCACGCACGCTCTGGGCGTTGGCGCTCTGGTTGCAGGCGCTGATCGCTCTGTCGGTCGGCATTGTGTGGGCATGGCACCGGTGGGGTCGGGCGCACGCCTGGGTCGTTTTCCTGCCGCCATTGTTGCTCGTGGGTCTGGCCACGTCGGGTGAGGCATTGCGCCTCTTGCCGAACCTGTTGTGAACGGATTCAGCGCCGAGATGGCGTTCGCCTCGTTCCCGCGAGCCGCAGTCGTACAGCTTGTCAGCGATGACGCGCTGGCAACTGACGCGGTCGTCTCGGAACTGCATCCTGCGAGCGTGACGGTCACTGATTCTCGTGTTGTCGCTATGGGTGGTCAGACCCCGTGGTCATGGCTCGTCTCAGATCTGGTCGCGGTGATCCACGGTGCCGACGCGCCATGGTCCATCTTCGTCGTACCCGACATAACCGATTTCGGTGTCTCGGTTCCCGTCGAACGTGTCGCCGAATTCCGGCGCGTCCTTGCCGGGATTCCTGGGCTCGACATCCGGTATCAGCGAGGTAGGACCCCGGTGTTTCCTTCCCCGACACCGCATCTGCCGTTTCTGCCCCTCGAACCGCTCGTCGTCTCGCAGGCGACACCCGATCCCGTGACCGTGCCGATCCCTCAGCACCCGGTGCAGACGACACTGGCCGGAATCGATGCACGAGACGTATCGGCGTGGTTCGGTTCGCACCAGGTTCTGGATCGCGTTTCGCTGGAGATGGCGGCCGGCGAGGTGACCGCGCTGATCGGGCCGTCGGGTTGTGGCAAGTCGACGTTCCTGCGAATCCTGAACCGGATGCACGAGATGATTCCTTCGGCATCGTTGGCCGGCGAAGTACTCCTGGACGGCCATGACATCTACGACACCAACCGCAAACTGACCGACGCTCGTCGTGAGATCGGGATGGTGTTCCAGAAACCGAATCCGTTCCCGGCGATGTCGATCTACGACAACGTGCTCGCCAGCCTGCGGCTGACGGGCGTCAAGGCCAGCGTCGCGGTCAAGGACGAGATCGTGCAGTCCTGCCTTTCCAAGGCCGGACTCTGGGCAGAGGTCAAGGACAGACTTCGTCAGCCCGGCGGAGGTCTGTCCGGGGGACAGCAGCAGCGCCTCTGCATCGCGCGCGCCCTCGCGATCAGACCGCGGGTACTGCTGATGGACGAACCGTGCTCTGCGCTGGATCCGACCTCGACGCGCCGGATCGAGGAAACCGTGCAGCAATTGGCCTCCGAGGTGACGATCGTGATCGTCACTCACAACATGCAGCAGGCCGTGCGCGTCTCGCACCGCTGTGCGTTTTTTCTCGCCGAGCAGGGCACGCCAGGAGTGATCGTCGAACACGGTCCCACGTCGGCGATGTTCGGTTCACCGCAGGATTCGCGCACCGACGACTACGTCAACGGGCGATTCGGATAGCCGCTGGACATCCGCAAGATGAACAGTTCCCGAACACGTTCAGCGTTCATCTGACAGCCATTTCCCAGATGGTTGGCCCTGTCATTGTCCTCTCGTCCGGATCCGTATCCGGCGATCCGCCATCGAAGGGACCCTCACACAACCATGTTCACACCAACCACGAAGAAGCGCTTGGCTCTCAGCCTCGTCGCCGCCACAGTCCTCGGTTCGGCCCTCACCGCCGGAGGATCTGCCCACGCGGATCCGAAGCAGTACACCGCAGCAGTCGGGGTCGGTTCGGACACCGTCCAAGACGTCTTCAACGCATTCGCAGGTTCGTCGAACGGCACGTCGTACCTGCCGATCAACAGCGGCGCGGCGAGTTCGTTCAAGCAGGTCGTGTCGTTCGATGCCACCAACCCCAGTGGCGGGAGCAGCACGTGCATCACCGCCAAGCTCAACGGGCCGACGTTCACCCGACCGAACGGCTCCGGCGCAGGACGCAAAGCACTGTACGCGGCAAGCGGTGCGTCCACGACAGGCTGGACGGGCACCACCACGAACGGCACCTGCGCAACCGGGGTGGACATCTCGGGGCAGGTCGATTTCGCTCGTTCCTCCTCGGTTTCGTCCGTCGCGGGCACGGCCGTCACCTACCTGCCGTTCGGGCGTGACGGGGTGAGCTTCGGCTACTACCGCAAGAACGGCGCTCCCGTCACGACTCTGACCCGGTCGGACCTGCTGTCCTTGTTCTCCACCGGTCCGGCAATCATCGGCGGCGTCCGGATCGTGCCCTGTGGCATCCAGACGTCGTCCGGCACCTACGGATTCTGGAACACGGCCACCGGTGCTTCAATTACCAACGAGGGGACCTCGACCCAGGAATGCAACAACCTGTCGATCACAAGCACCAACACCACCGGTCGGGCCGAAGAGAACGACGGAACCGGACTCAAGAGCCGCGGCGACGCACTCGCAGCCACTCCGGCCAACGCCAATGATGAGGTCATCATCGGCTTCTCGGCCGCTTCGTTCATCGCCAAGACGAACCTCGTCGCCCCTGGCGCTCCGCCGGCGGGAGTAGGGATCGGTGCCATCAGCGACGACGGCACAGGTGGTGCCAATGCCAACCTCGGCTCACCGTTCACGGGAACGGGGACCAGCCTGGCTGCGAACCCGACGTTCTACGCCTCGACCATCTTCGGTCGGAACGTCTACACGGTCCTGCCGACCAGCGTTGCGACCGGCACCGGAAATGCCTCGTACAAGGCCCTGTTCGTCGGGCCCACCTCGGCCGTGTGCAGCGCGACGTCGACCATCAGCACCTTCGGGTTCCTGCCGGTCTCCTCGGGCGGCTCGACAACCCAGACCAGCGGATACGACACCGCTGCGTCATGACCATCAACCCGAAAACCAAAAGTCATCAGCTTCAGACGTCACCCTCCGAAAGGGATACACATTCCATGAGAACCAAATTCACCCGGATCGCGATCGCAGGAGCGGCACTCGCTGCTACGACGGTCGGCCTGATCTCCACCGAGGCCGCTCACGCGGCCGCTCCCCTGGGCCCGAACACATTTTCACCGACGAGCGGTACCAGCAGCACAGCGTTCAACATGGTGCCACCATCCGGCAGTGCGTGCACGGGCAGCGGATCGGGGACCCCGGCGTATCGTTGGCAGTCGTACATCGTGTCGGCCTCAGTCGATGCATCGACACTGACGTACACGAGCGGGCCGACTCCGGTCGCTGGCGCGTTCGTCTCGGCATTGTCGTACACCGATAGCACACAGGTGTCGAACCAGAACCCGGCGTCCAGCCCGTTGGGTCTGATCAACGTGGCACAGCCGTTCTCGCTGGCCTCGCTCGTCGGAGCCCCAGGCCTCGTCGCCGGTGCCTACAAGATGGGAATCGCCTGCACACAGGCAGGCAACCTCGATGCAGGAAAGTATTGGGAGACGCCGATCACCATCAGCAACGTCACGGCCACAGACATGAACTACTCGTTCGGCTCGACGCCCTCGGCTCCTGTGCTCGGTGCGTTGACGTCCGGCGATCAGACGTTGTCCGGCAGCTTCACCGCTGCTGCATCGACGCCGGCCACAACGGGCTACACCGTGACTGCTCACCCAACAGCTGGCGCGGACGTGACCCAGGCGGTTCCGGCTGCTGGTCCGCTGACGTTCAGCTTCACGGGCTTGACCAACGGGACGTCGTACGCGGTCTCGGTCATTGCGACGAACACGACGGGTAACAGCCCGGCATCGAACGTCCAGAACGGCACGCCCAACCTGGCGGCCCGCCCGGCCATCACCAACGTCACGGTGTCGCAGATCGCCGGCCCCGGCGCGCACATCAGCTTCACGGCACCGACCGGCACTGCGCCGACGAGCTACACCATTGCCGGTGGCCCCGCCCCCGTCACTGTCAACGCTCCGGCGACGTCCGGTGACGTGCTCGGCCTCACGCCCGGCACCCCGTACACGTTCACGGTCACGGCGAACTATGCCGTTGCGCCGCTGACGGGCCCGACGGCAAGCGCTGCACCATTCACGTACTCGGCTGCGATCATCATCCAGGACATCACAGCGGTTCGTCCCGCTGGTGCCTTGATCCTGACTCAGCGTTGCGGAGTCAATGGTGCTCTTGGTGCTGAGCTGGCCACGGCCAACGGGTTCCCGGCCACCGCAGCCGTCACCGCTTCGGCCAATCAGGTCGGCACAGCGCCGACAACCGGCGCAGCTGCAGGCGGCCCGGCCGATCCGCAGTTCCCCGCCTACCCGTTCCCGGCACCGGCGTCGTACCCGACGCATTGCGCCGTCAACCTCGGCACCGGCTCGTACATCACGACGGGTGCGCTCGCCGGCCAGTACTACTCGGCCAGCGGCAACATCAATCAGGTGACCGTTGCCGACAACCGTGACACGGGTGCCGGTTGGACCGTCAACGGCACGATGGGCACGTTCTCGAACGGCTCGAGCACGTTCACGGGCAGCCACCTCGGTTGGACGCCGAAGATGACCCTCAGCTCGCCCGGTCAGACAGTCGTTGCCGGTCCGGTTGTCGACCCGTCGGCCACCAGCACCAACACCGGTGGCCTCGGCACCCCGCAGCAGCTCGCCTCGGCTACGGCTGGCTCGGCAACAGGCGTCGCCAACCTCGACGCCCGCCTGAAGTTGCTCATTCCGGTCTCGGCCGCGACGGGTACCTTCACCGGCCAGCTGACCCTGTCGGCGATCTGATCCAACTGCACTGACAGCAACACACATCAATCACTGATGGTGGTGTGGGACGGCCTCGGTCGCCCCACACCACCCTCGCCGTTCTCGCCCAGAAGGTTTCGTGACCACTGCAATGAACACCGCTCCGACGATGCCCAGCACGTCCGACATCCGTCGTCTTCTCCTCCTGGCCGCCATCTCGGTGGTGGCCTTGTGCGCGTCGGTCGGGCATGCTCAGCGGGCCCTCGCCGTCACACCACCGACCGTGCCGACGGACCCGACCGCGACGACGGTCGCCGCAACGGGAGCGCGGCCGTCTGCCGTCCCAGGCGAACCACAGATCTCCGAGAGTTGGGCGTTGACGCCGGCTGCGTCGGCAGATCCGGACGTCGCCGGTAACCGTTCGGAATTCGCCTACGTCGCAAACCCCGGAACCGTGATCAACGATGCCGTCACGGTTCTCAATCTCGGCAACGTCGCACAGGACTTCCGGATCTACGCCACCGATGCGTTCAACAACGACCAGGGGCAGTTCGATCTGCTCACGGGTGATCAGAAGCCCGTCGGTGTCGGCAGCTGGGTGTCGAGTCCGCAGGAACGAGTCACGGTGCCGGCGGGCAAGCAAGCAACCATCCCGATCACGATCACGGTTCCACTCGACGCGACCGCCGGCGATCATGCCGGCGCGATCGTCGCCTCCAGCCCGACGTCCGGGTCGGACACCGCCGGCAACACGGTTCAACTCGATCGACGGACTGGTTCGCGTCTGTACATTCGGGTCAACGGCACTCTCAAAGCTGACCTCGCGATCACCGACGTGGAGACGACCTACGACACGTCGATCAACCCACTCGGCGGGACCGCGCATGTTCGCTATCACGTCGAGAACCGCGGCAACGTCCGCCTCGGGGGCACGGTGAAGGTGTCGGTCGCCGGGCCGTTCGGCCTCGGTGACACGACGATGACGATGCCCGCAATGCCCGAACTGCTCCCCGGTGGAAGCGCCACCCTCACCGCCGACGTCTCCGGCGTTCCCGAGCTGATGGTCGGCGTCGCGACAGTGCACCTCGTGCCGACAGCCAGCGCCGGCGTCGACACCCGGACGTCCGCGGGCAAGGACACATCGTTCGTGCCGCCGGTGCCCTTGCTTCTGGCGCTGCTCGTCGTACTCGTCGGCTTGATCGGATGGCGCTCTGTTCGGCGGCGTCGAACCGGCCCGGCCGGCATGGGCGATGTGGGCAGCGGAACAGACGTTCAGTCGCCCCGTGTTCTCGAACTCGAGTCCCGAACCAGATGATGCGGATCGTGAAGCGTCTTGGTCGGGTGGTCCTGGTCGTCCTGCTCACCGTCGCAATCGCTGCCGTGACGCAAGCACATGCTGACGGTTTCTCGTCAGGGCCGGTGATCAGTCTGAGTCGGACGAACGTGACATCAGGCGACCGGATGATGGTCACGTTGGACGGATTCAGCGCCCCTGTGGTCACACTGTCGATCTGTGGCAACGAGGCCCGCCGAGGGTCCGGTGATTGCAACATGGTCATGAGCAAGGGCGTGCGCATCCAATCTGCGATCAGTCCGACGATCACTCCTTTCGGTGTCTCCGTACCGCCGGTCGGCTGCCCCTGCATCGTGCGCGCGTCCAGTCTGAACGGCGACGAGATCGCCGTCGCTCCGATCGCGTTGACCGGGTATCCAGACGTGCCGGTGATCGATCCACCGAAGGTCGACGGACCGTTTCTCGTCGCGGCCGTCACCGCCGAGCCAGCGCCGAACGGCGCTGTCGGATGGGTCCGCTCGAATCTCGGTGGTCCGTTCCGGTACCGGGTCACGGTGACCGTCAAGAACCTGTCGACCGAGCCCCTCCATCAGCCCCGGCTGTCCGGGTACGTCAGCCGCAACCCGAACGAGAATGTGGCCACGCTCGATCTGGCCGACCCGGGTGAGATCGGCGTCGGGCAGACGTGGAAGGAGACGGTGTCGGTCGTCGTACCGGCGCCGTCGTTCGGAACGCTGACGTGGGGCATTGCCGTGTCGGGAGCCGGTCCGACGGTGTCGGCAACGTCGAGCAGTCGCCAGAGCCCGATCCTGCTCCTTGTCATGGCGATGCTGCTGATCGTCGATCTGACGATCTTGGCGATGCGTTGGACGATCCGTCGTCGAGTCGCCAAGGCGTCGATGGCGGTCGACGTCGCCGGTGCAGTCACCGAGGTGACAGGTCTCGCCAGCGCATGAACCGACCGACTCCGACGGGCATCGCAACTCAGGTGAACAACCGGTGTCGGCAACGTGACGGATCACCGCAAGCGGCAGTTTACGAGACAGCCGGCGACGGCTACCCTCTTCACATGTCTTCAAGACGCGGGGATGTTCGTGCAGCCACCGAAGTCGATCTGATCGTCGACGAATTCGCCGGTGCCGGGCTGGACGGTCATTTGCTGGCGCATCTCCAGATGGCTGATCGCCCGAGCCAATCGGTGACATTCGTGATCAGCGACGTCGATCGAGAATCCAGTTCCGGGCTTGCCGCCGAAGACGTTTCCGGGGTGTGGCGGGCCGCACTTGCCGAGATGGCTCATCGGCTCAGCGAGGAACTGAAGTTCTCCGGTACTCGCGGTCTGGCGCATCCGATCACGGTTCGTTCGAGAATGACGAGAACACAACCGTCGTCGGCTCCGCTGTCCGGCGAATATGCCCACGCGGGTGGACTGATGGCCCACTTCTCGATCTGAGTCGAGCAGGTCGACAGGGTCACGGATCCGTGATCGCGGCAGTTCGAACGGGGGCGTTCCCGCCCGTCACCGTGTTCGCGAACGGCGCGTAGTGCTCGTCCATCAACGGACTCGACAGCAAGAAGTCGGCCGTCGACCGGTTGCACGCGATCGGGGTGTTGTACACGACTGCGATACGGAGCAGCGCCTTGACATCGACGTCGTGAGGCTGCGGCTCGAGCGGATCCCAGAAGAAAACGACGAGGTCGACGCGTCCCTCGGCAATCGCCGCGCCGATCTGTTGATCGCCGCCCATCGGCCCGCTGAGGTAGCGATGGATCTCGAGGCCGAGCGCGTCGGCGAGGAGTTTCCCCGTTGTGCCGGTTGCGGCCAGTTCGTGATGGGACAACGTCTCGGAGTTGTACGTGGCCCAGTCGATGAGATCGTGCTTGCGGTTGTCGTGGGCGATCATCACGACCCGCTTGCGAGACCCCATCGGCGCCCGGACCTGTCGAACGATTTCGAGTTCCATGACCAACAGGGTACGGACTGCACGTTTCGTCATTGCGAACGACGGATGAGCATCTGTCGTCGACTCATCGTCGCCGTCGGACCGGCCGACGATTCAGCTTCACCCCTGAGCGCGCAGCGCGTCACGAATCGAAGATCGTCATCTCGCCCGGCATCGGCGACAGCGCCATGTCGTGAGCAGTGGCAGGCTCGGCGGACGCATCGATTCGCCGGGGCAGTGTGAAGTACA
>JAYTRT010000460.1:0-14485 GCA_043746045.1 Actinomycetota bacterium
GGCCAAGGCCAAGGATGCGCTCGCTCGCTCGGTCGGCACCAAGGGTGACCACGTCGCTCCCGCCCGCGCAGCCCTGAAGAGCTACCTGCAGAAGCTGAACGAGCCCAAGCAGCCGGACGACGCACAGTTCGAGACGCTGCTCGCCGGCCCGTTCACTGCACCGCCGAAGAAGAAGACCAACGACCGTCGCTTCTGACGCACGGGCCACACGCTCGCTGAAGAATCGGTGGGCGCGAAATGTTCGCGCCCTCGGGGCCGAGATGAGCGTCCCGGCCACTCACGTCAGCACCGAGGGCGCGATCCGTCGCGCAGCGCAGATTCGGCGCCGGGAGCCCTGTGCTGCATACGCCTTCAGCGAGAGCGTGCCATACTCGGTCGACGTACTCGACGCGCATGGTGCCGTGTTGCAACATCTCCTTCCGGCGATGCTCATCGTGACGACGCACTGAATCGCCTGTCACGAATCGACGGCACCGAATGCTTTACTCGGTTGTGAGGTTCGAGGAGTTCGCGGCAACCATCGGCGTGCGATTGCGCGCCGGATTGGTGGCCGCGTTCGGGCCCGATGTCGGAGTCGACGCCGCTGCGGAAGCACTGGCCTACGGGTGGCAGAACTGGAATCGAGTTGGCGCGATGGACAATCCGTCCGGCTACCTCTACCGCGTCGGACAAACCGCCGCGCGGCGGGCCCGCCGCCCCCAGGGATTCCTGCCGACCCCACCCGACACCGACCTGCCCGACTTCGAGCCGCGCCTGCTACCGGCTCTCGAAGCGCTGTCCGACGCGCAACGAGTGTGCGTCGTGATGGTTCACGCATACGGGTGGGGCCAGACCGAAGTCGCCGACCTGCTCGATGTGAGTCCGTCGACAGTGCGCACCCATCTCGCTCGGGCACTCACCCATCTACAGAACGCCCTGGAGGTCAGGCGCCATGCCGAATGACATCGACACCCAACTCGCGGCGTACTTCGCCTGGGTGGAAACCCACATCGGCCTCGATCTCCATCCGCCGGTCACGACTGACGAAGCACCGGCGGATGACCGACCGCCCGTCACCGTGGATCTGCACATGCACCGAGATCGGCGCAAATCTCGCGTCGCCCGGCTGGTGATCGTCTCGACGTTGATGGCCGCTTCCATCGTCGGACTGCTGATCGTCACCGACCGCAAGTCCGCGCATCCTCTGACTCCCGCACAAACCGGTGCCGACGCCACAGCGACGAACGGCACGGCGATCAACGGCACACCGGTGGCCCCCGTTCCGTCGACAAATCCGCTCAGCACCGCCCCGGTCAACAGCACACTGCCCAGCACGACGACGGACCCTCGGCCGGTCATCGGGACGCTGGCGATCGGCGAGTCCGTGATGCAAGGTGTGCAGAACGTGTTGCCGAATCACGGCGTGCTCGTCGACGCCCGGGAGAGCATCCAGGGAAAGGGAATCATCGACGCGATAATGACCGCGCGATCGCAGTACCGGATCACCGACTCGATGGTGATCCAGTCGGGTACGAACGGTCCGGTGACCCAGGCCCAGTACGAAGAGATGGCCAGCCTGCTCGCCGACCTCCCGCACGTCTACTTCATGACGATCAAGGC
Organism: Actinomycetota bacterium; assembly: GCA_043746045.1. Taxonomy (GTDB): domain Bacteria; phylum Actinomycetota; class Acidimicrobiia; order Acidimicrobiales; family Ilumatobacteraceae; genus WLMZ01. Next base: position 1,600 of record JAYTRT010000460.1, read on the forward strand.
GCCGAAGGCCTGGGTCGCGGGCAACAACGCGGAGATCGCAGCCCTCCCGATCACTCATCCGAACGTGACGATCATCGACTGGGCAACCCTCGGCGCACAGCTCCCGCCGGCAGATCTCTCCGTGTCCGACGGTGGCATCCACCTGAACTCGAGCGTCGCCGTGCGCTTCTATGCCAACCTGATCCTCGGCGCACTCGGCAAACCGCTGATCCCCGAACCGTGATCCCCCAACCGTGAACGCCCAACCGTGAACGCCCAACCGTGAACGCTTGCCGGTCGGGGCGTGGGCGCGGAATGTTCGCGCCCTCGGGGGCGTAACGAGCGTCCCGGCCACTCACACACGCACCGAGGGCGCGATTCGTCGCGTGGGACCCGCCGAATCTTCGCGTGCGCGTCGCGGCGTGCCCGTCGGCCGCCGGCCGTTCAGCCGATCATCGCGTCCGGCAGCGGCAGTGCGTGGACGATGCTCAGCCGGCGCGTGCTGCGAGTCAGCGCAACGTACAGGGCGCGCAGACCCTGCTGTTCGTCGGCCACGATCGCGGCGGGCTCGACGACGATCACGCCATCGAGCTCGAGGCCCTTGACGACGCTGACGGGGACGACGGTGACGCCCGTGTCGAGCGCCGTGCGAGTCGCCCGACCGTGCTTGATGCCCGCCGCGGTCAGCGCGGCGGACAGCTCCTCGACCATCGGGTCGGGGGCGACGACGGCGATGTTGCCGTCGGAGATCTCGCTGACCAGGCGCGCCGTCTCCATCGCGACGGCGCGAGCCAACTCGCCTCGGGTGGCGACCTCGATGAAGTCGGGCTTGTCCTCGCCCTCGCGCACCGCCGTCGGCGGACGCAACGATGGCGTCGCCGCAAGCATCACCCGGTTGGCGACGTCCATGATCTGCGCCGGAATCCGGTATCCGACGCTGAGCCCGATGATCCGACTGCCCTTGCGGTCGGGGAGGTGGGTGACGACGTCGTCCCAGTCGTTCGGGGCGAGTGGTCCGGTGGCCTGCGCGATGTCGCCGACCACGGTCATCGAACCGTTCAGCGAACGACGCGAGGCCATCCGCAACTGCATCGGCGTGAGGTCCTGCACCTCGTCGATGACGATGTGGCCGTAGGTGCGAATCTCGTCGCTTTCGTCCACGCCACTTTTGATCGGGCGCACGCCGAGGTAGCTGCGCGCCTCGTCGAGCAAGGCGATGTCGGAGTCGCTCCAACGCACCGTGGTGATGTCGTCGGAGCGCGATCGGTAGAGCGACAGGTACTCGGTCTCGGTCAAGTGCTTGGCGCCCGCCAATTTCAGGAGCGCCTTCGAGCCGAACAGGTCGTGCAACAGGTCGGCCGGGGACAGCACCGGCCACATCCGCTCCAGGGTGAGACGGACTTCTGGCATCTGCCGGACACCGTCTCGGGCCATCGCAGCAGTCAGGTCGCCGTCGCGCCAGGTGTTGGCCATCGACTGCCAGACTTCGTTCTCGACCCACCGTCGAGCCGCATTGTGACGACGGAAGCGTCGTTGTGCAGCGCGCACGATCCGCTGAGATTCGTGTGCGGTCAGGCGCAGATACGAGGTGCGGAATCCGACGACCAGATCCTCGCGGATCGGGCGCTCACGATCGGTGACGGCCTTGTCGATCACCAGCGACATCCGCAGGTCGCCCTTGGTTCTCGCGGCGAGCTGGGTGTCGACACCGCCCCAGTTCACGTCGTGCACCAGATCGCCGAGCACGACCTGTTCGATTCCGGCCTCGCCGAGTGAAGGCAGCACCCGCTCGATGTATCGGAGGAACACCCGGTTGGGTCCGATGACGAGCACGCCCTGGTCCTCGAGCGGGAAACGGTAGGTGTACAGCAGGTAGGCCGCTCGGTGCAAGGCGACAACGGTCTTGCCGGTGCCGGGCCCACCCTGCACCACGAGGACGCCTGCCTGTGGCGAGCGGATGATCTCGTCCTGTTCGCCCTGGATGGTGGCGACGATGTCACCGAGTTGGCCCGTTCGGCCACGCTCCAGCACCGACAACAGCGTGCTGTATCCCCTCAGTCCGGCGCCGGGCTGCTTGGGCTCGAGGCCTTCGTCGTCACCGACGCCGAGGTGGCCTTCGCCGAACAGCTCGTCCTCGACGCCGAACAGCTTCCTGCCCTGCACCGAGAAATGGCGGCGACGGGCCAACCCCATTGGTTGACGCCCTGTCGCGCGGTAGAACGGTTCGGCGACGGGTGCCCGCCAGTCGACGACGACCGGCTCACGGTTCTCGTCGGCTACGGCCAGGCGACCGATGTGGAAGCTCTCGAACGCGTCGGGGCTCTCGATCATCGGATCGGCGAGGCGGTCGATCCGCCCGAAGACGAGCGCCGCATCGCCCAGATCCAGCTGGGTCAGCCGATTGACGAGGGTCTCGTCGAACACGTCGCGCTCGAAGCGAGCTTGGACGGTTCCGCCGAGCGTGCCCTCGTGGATGTTGCGCAACTTCCATGCATCCGTACGACTGGTTTCCAGGCAGTCGTAGGCATGGTCGATGTACGCCTGTTCGTCGTCGAGATCAGGATGTTGTTGTGTCATGTGCTTTCAGGCCCGTATCGGAATGGGATACCCGAAACAAGGGTCTGAAAACTCTATCGGCGGAAGAATCCCTCGCGCAGTTGTCAGGACGTGGTGGCGATTCCGCCGTCGACAGGAATCACGGCGCCGGTCACATAGGCACCGGCCCGACTGGCCAGGTACACCGCGACCCCGGCCATGTCGTCGGGCCGACCGATCCGACGCAGCGGTGCCGATTTGGCGATCGCATCGCCGAACGATTCGAGCGTGGCAGCCATCATCTTGCTCTCGAACGGCCCCGGGGCGATCGCGTTGACCGTGATGTGCTCCGGTCCGAGACGATGAGCGAGGGCGCGGGTCATGTGGTGCACTCCGGCCTTGCTGGCGGCATAGGGATATGTCTCCATCGGGTTGACGTGCAATCCGTCGATCGAGCCGACGTTGAGCACACGCGCCGGATCGTCGGCCGTACCGGCCGCGCGTAGGTTGGGCAGCAGAGCCTGGGTCAGGAAGAACATCGACTTGAGGTTGGTGTCGACGGTGCGGTCCCAGCCGGCCTCGGTGAACTCGTCGATCGGCTGGCCCCATGTCGCTCCGGCGTTGTTGACGAGGATGTTCAGCGCCGGGAAACGCTCGGCCACCTTTGCTGCGAGCGCCTTCGCGCCGTCGACAGTACTGACGTCGGCGGCGATTGCCTCGACCTCGCCGTAGTTGCTCAGTTCGTCGCGGGTTGCGTTCAGTTCGGCCGCTTTGCGCGAACTGATGACGACCGTCGCGCCTGCATCGAGCAGTCCCCTGGCGATCATCGCGCCGATTCCACGACTACCGCCCGTGACGAGTGCCGTCTTGCCGGCCAGGGAAAAGAGGTCTGATGACGCCGATGACATCGAGTGAGTCTGCCAGGACCGACGGGATCAGCCTTCAGCGAGACACTTCGGCAGATGTGGTGCCAGACTTCGCTGATGACCGTCCTCGACCATCCGATCCACACCCTCAGCGGCGAGTCCGCACATCTCAATGACTACCTGGGCAAGACACTGCTCGTCGTCAACGTCGCCAGCAAGTGCGGCCTGACCCCGCAGTACACCGGCCTCGAGCAGTTGCAGAAGGACTACGCAGACCGTGGTTTTTCGGTGCTCGGCTTCCCGTGCAACCAATTCGGCGCCCAAGAGCCCGGAAGCCCCGAAGAAATCGAGACGTTCTGCAGCACCACATACGGTGTGACCTTCCCGATGTTCGAGAAGATCGACGTGAACGGCGACAACCGCCACCCGATCTACGACGACCTGACCAAAGTGGCCGACGCGGACGGAAAGTCCGGAGACATCAGCTGGAACTTCGAGAAGTTCCTGATCTCGCCTGCGGGCGACATCGTTGCCCGCTACGGCCCGATGACGGCCCCCGACGACGCCAAACTGGTCGCCGACATCGAGTCGAACCTTCCCGCCTGATCGCGTTCGCGGCGAACGAAGTTCACCAAGTTTTCGGCTCCTGTTCGCTCGTATTCCACGTTTGCGAGCGACAGGAGTCACGAAATACATCCGTCCCCGTAACCGTTGCCGTATACAGAGCAAGAACACCCGCTCTCTCGTAGCAAGGATCTCACCATGGATGTCATGACGACGGCCCGAAACATCGGACTCATCGGCGCAGACGGAAGCGACGTGTTCGGCACGATCGAACGCCACGTGGTCCTCGACACTCTCGCCGGTTTCGCTCGTGAGAGCGTTGCCGATGCCGACCTGTTCAACGAAGCTGCTGCACGCGTGCGTGCCGCTCGCTCAGCCGGCGTCGAGCGCCTCGGGGCCAGCGACTTCCTCGGACGTGCCTCATCGGCGCAGACCAACCTCGCCGGCGAGATCCAGCTCAGCTACCGCGCCGAGATGGCTGCGATCTTCATGGACCTGGCAATCGATCTGGGGATCCGCCACAGCGCAGCCCCGGCCGAAGCCGACCTGGTCTGAGACGACCGGCCGACCGGCACGACAGATCTGCACGACAGAGCGGCACGATTCGCGCCCTCGGTGCGAGTGTGAGCAATCCGGCCACTCAGATCGACTCCAAGGGCGACGTCCGTACCGGCCGGGCGCCGAACCGGGGGCAGAGCCAGTCACCAGCCGGCGAGTCACGGGGCGGCCAGCGGCCGCTGGGCAGTGAGCTGGCGATGGCTGGGCCCAAATCAGTGCCAGATAAGGTTCGCCGACGTATGACCATTGCGCACGACGACCCGTTTCTCGCTGCGGCACACGGTCGCCGGACCAGTCATACGCCGGTCTGGTTCATGCGCCAGGCAGGCCGCAGCCTGCCGGAGTACAAGGCAATCCGCGGCGACGGCAGCATTCTCAATGCGATCAAGAATCCCGAGCTCTCGGCCAGGATCACGCTGCAGCCGGTGATCCGCTACGGCGTCGATGCCGCCGTGCTGTACAGCGACATCGTCGTGCCGGCTCATGCGATCGGATTCGGGATCGACGTCGCTCCTGGCACCGGCCCCGTGGCCTCCGAACCGTTTCGCAGTGCGGCCGATCTGCAACGCGTGCGAGTCTTCGAGCCCGAGATCGACACGCCATATGTGATCGAGACGGTTCGCATCCTGGCTGAGCAGTTGACGGTGCCGTTGCTGGCATTCGCGGGAGCGCCGTTCACCGTCGCCAGCTACCTGATCGAAGGCCGGCCGAGTCGCACCTACGAACACACCAAAGCGCTGATGCACACCGACGAGGCAACGTGGCACGAGCTGATGGACCGGTTGGCCGACCACGCCATTGCGTCCATCCGCAGCCAACTCGACGCTGGTGCCGCTGCATTCCAGCTGTTCGATTCATGGGCCGGCGCGCTGAGTCGCGAGCACTACGACCGATTTGCTCAACCGCATTCGGCCAAGGTCTTCGCCCAGTTGAAGTCCAGCCATCCCGACGCGATCGGAATCCACTTCGGCATCGGATGCGACCACCTCCTCGAATCGATGTTCGCCGCGGGACCAACGGTGATGGGTCTCGACTGGCGCACCCGCATCACCGATGCCAGGCGTCGCCTCGGCGCCGACACCGTGGTGCAGGGCAACCTCGACCCGTCTTTGGTCTTGGCCGGCTGGGATGTCGCCCGGCAGGGATGCGACGAGGTCATCGCCGACAACGCCGGGCATCCGGGCCACATCTTCAACCTCGGCCACGGCGTGCAGCCGAACACCGATCCGAGCGTGCTCGAACAGATCGTCGCTCATGTCCACGAAGCGACATCAACCAGAAAAGAGACATCGTCGCAATGAGCAACCTCGACGTGCAACGCGCTGATCCGCCGACTGCCGAGACTCGCGTCGCCGTCCTGTTGATGGCATATGGCACGCCGCGAACGCCGGACGAGATCCTCCCCTACTACATCGACATCCGCCGAGGTCGTCCGCCGACCGACGAACAGCTGGCCGACCTGGTCCGACGTTACGACGCGATCGGCGGTATCTCACCGTTGAATCAGCGAACCGAAGCACAGCGGGCTGCACTACAGGCCGCCTTGGATCAGCAGGCACCGGGTCGCTTCGAGGTGGTGCTCGGGATGAAGCACGCTGCGCCGAAGATCGAGGACGCTGTCGTCGAACTCGCGACGCGCGGATTCACGCACATCGTCGGGCTCGTCCTGGCACCACACTTCAGCTCGTACTCGATCGGCCAGTACATGGACCGGGCCACAGCTGCGGCCGCACCGCACGGGATCGCCGTGACCCCCATCGAGAGTTGGGCCACCGAGCCTGCATTCGTCGAATTCCTCGCCGCCGACCTTCGCCGCCGACTCGACGCGATGCCGGCGAACACCAAGGTGTTGTTCACGGCGCATTCGCTCCCACAGAGGATCATCGACGGGGGTGATCCGTACCCGCTCGAACTGCGCAGCACCGCAGTTGCGGTCGCCGAACGCGCTGGGCTCGGGCAGTGGAGCACGTGGGCGGTCGCATGGCAGTCAGCGGGACGAACGCCCGAGCCGTGGATCGGGCCGGACATCCTCCAGGTGCTGCGCGATCTCGGCGACAGCGAGAACGCCGACGGCGCGCTGGTGTGTGCGTGCGGATTCGTCGCCGACCACCTCGAGGTGCTCTACGACCTCGACATCGAAGCCCGAAAGCTGGCCGACGAACTCGGCCTGGCGTTCGATCGTACGGCATGCGTGAACGACGATGCGGGTGTCATCGCGGCACTCGCCGCACGTGTCGTGTCGGCCTCGCCGGCATGACGGCAGCGCAAAGATATGTCGTCGTCGGTGGCGGCATCACCGGCCTCACGGCCGCCTACCGGTTGACCAAGCTCGCACCGGCCGCCTCGATCACGTTGCTGGAAGCCGACGAGCGCCTGGGTGGCAAGATCCGGTCGAGCCCGTTCGCCGGAATCGACGGGATCGACGAGAGCGCCGACGCATTCCTCACACGCGTTCCCTACGCGATGGATCTGGCGGCGGAATTGGGGCTCACAGCGGACCTGACCTCTCCCGCTGTTGCGGCGGCCAACGTATGGTGGAACGGGCTGCACCCGATTCCCGAGGGGCTGCTGCTCGGGGTGCCATCCGATTTGCGCAAACTGGCGCGGAGCAAGCTCCTCACGTGGCCGGGGAAACTTCGCGCCGCGCTCGAGCCGATCCTGCCCTCGACCGGAGTGAGCTCGGACTCGGTCGGCAAGATCATTCGCAAACGCTTCGGCAAACAGGTCCACGAACGACTGGTCGATCCGCTCGTCGGCAGCATCTACGCAGCCGATACGATCCGCTTCAGCCTTGCCGGCGTGCCTCAGATCGAAGCACTGGCCACGAACCACCGCAGCCTCCTGCTCGGAGCCCGCAAGATCCGGGCGAAGGCGCCAAAGGTCGCCGGGCCGATCTTCGCAACGCCCCGCCACGGGATGGCTGCACTCACCGACGCGCTCGTCGATGCGATGCGTGGAACGGGCGCCGAGATCCGCACCGGCGCCACCGTCTCGACCATCGAACGCGCCGGCCCGGCGTGGAAGGTGTGCCTGAGCGACGGCACATCGATCGACGCCGACGGCATCATCCTCGCCACTCCCGCGCGGACGACCGCGCCACTGTTGGCCGCACTGTCGCCGGCCAGCGCGACCGCCCTCGCCGAGTTCGAACACGCCGGCGTGGTCATGGTCACCCTGGCGGTCGCGGGACGCGACTGGCCCGCTGAATTGCGCGGGTACTCCGGCTATCTCGTCCCCAAGCCTGTTCAGAAATGGGTGACCGCAGTCTCGTTCGCAACCACCAAGTGGCAGCACTGGAATCCGGTGGACGACCACGGTGAGCCGGCGATGATCTTGCGCATCTCACTCGGTCGCGACGGCCGCGACCTCACCGACGAGCCAGAAGACGCGCTGCTCGAAGCGGCGATCAGCGAGGTCGGACGTCACCTCGGGCTGACGCTGCAGCCGTTCGCACAGCGACTGACCCGTTGGCCGATGGCGTTTCCGCAATACCGGCCCGGCCACGAGAAGCGTGTCACGGCGTTGGAAGCGCGGCTCGCCGAGGACGCCCCGGGCATCCTCGTCGCCGGCGCCAGCTACCGCGGTATCGGTATTCCGGCGTGCATCGACCAGGCCAACGGCGCGGCCCGCACGCTGACCGGCAGTCCCACCACTGTGCGAGACTGAGCGAATGCGATCGGCGAGAATTCGTATGGGTGGCGTCCTTGTCGCGTCGCTGTTGATGGCTGCGTGTGGCAGCGACGAGGGCGGTCGGGCGGCAGTCGACCCGACGTCCGCTGCAAGGACGACGTCGGCGAGCACCGCACCGAGACCCACCCCGAGCACCACGACCGCGACGACCAGCGGACCGATCACCGCGACACCGATCACCACGTCGGCGCCGGCGCGGTCGCCGGGGTCGGTGGCCGCAACGGCGACAACACTGATCGACGATCCGTTGCCTACGGCGACCGCACCGGGCGGTCCTTCGTCGGCGATCGCGAATGCCGGCCCGACCTCCACAACAGTGGCCCTACCCGTGCCGATCGCTGTGCCGCTCGACAGTGCCGGGGACGAACCGGTGATCGCCGACGGCACGATCCAGATCCCCAAGCTCGGCATCGACATGACCATGTACGAAGGGATCCGGCTGACCACGCTCGATCGTGGTCCGGGACACTGGCCAGGTACGGCGCTGCCCGGACAGGTCGGCAACGTGGTCGTCGCCGGACACCGAGTCAGTCACTCGAAGCCGTTCCGCAACGTCGACAAGCTCGTCGCCGGCGATCAGGTCATCTTCAACACGAGCAACGGCCGGTTCGTCTACACGGTCGTCTCGCAGGAGATCGTCCTTCCCGACGCACTGAACATCGTCGATCAGACGTCGGCGAAGACGGCAACCTTGTTCGCCTGTCATCCGCCGGGATCGACCACGCAGCGGATCGTCGTCCACCTGGTCTACGCCTCGGATCAGCGCGCCTGACCACCGAGACACAGACGCGTGTGACCGCACATGAACGGTTCGTCGGAGGCGCTGACGATTAGCGTCGCAGACCTATGCCATCCATCCGCCGTCCGACGAAGAAGGCGTTCCTGGCCTTGGTCGGCGGGGTTCTCGTCGCCCTCTCCCTACCGCCATGGGGCTTCTGGCCGCTCGCCTTCCTGGGCATCATGGTCTTCGAGACGGCGCTCGGCGAGAGTCCCGACCGAGGCACCCGTTTCCGCTACGGATGGCTGTTCGCAGCCGGCTGGTTGGTTCCCGGATTGGCATGGATGTGGTTCCTCACCGCACCCGGATATCTGCTCGCCACAGCACTCTTCGCCGGCTTCCACGGTGTTGCCGCGATGGTGGCCCCCACCGGGAGATGGCGGGTGATCGGACGGCCGGCCGCACACACCCTGGCCGAGGCACTGCGGTTCTGCTTCCCGTTCGGCGGCGTGCCACTGGCCAGCCTGGCCATCAGCCAGAGTGCCGGTCCGCTGCTCGGCATCGCCCGCATCGGTGGCGCGATCCTGCTGACGTGGGTCACATTCCAGATCGGTTTCGCGCTGGCCGGCCCGTCGCCCGCTGTACCGGCCTTCGCCCGGCGACGTCACCGCGGTGCGTCAGGCGCGCCGCACGGTGTGTTCGCGTTGCTCGCCGTCGTGCTGGTGATCGCCGTCTCCGCGGTCGCTCCGTCCGGCGTGTCAACGGGTCAGACGCTGCGCCTCGCGGTCGTCCAGGGTGGAGGGCCGCAGGGGACCCACGCGACAGTGGCGTCGTACTGCGCAGCCGATGGCACGCCCAACGACGTCGGGCCGCTGACGGATTCTGCGTGTGTCACCCAACGGCATCTCGAGGCGACCCGCACGCTGCAACCATCCGACCATCTCGATGTCGTGGTCTGGCCGGAGAACGTCATCGACGTCGCGAACTTCCCCGATAGTCACGAGTTCCAGGAGGTTGCCGCCGAGGCAAAGCGGTTGAACGCGACGTTCCTCGTCGGTGTCACCGAGGACCGGCCCGGCAACCGTTTCACCAACGCCCAGGTGGTCGTCACACCCGACGGTCGGTACACCGACCGCTACGACAAGGTTCGCCGCGTCCCGTTCGGCGAGTACATGCCGCTGCGCGGGCTGCTCCACGCTCTGGGCGCCCCGACGAACCTCGTCCCGCGCGATGCCATTGCGGGAAGCGACCCCGCGTTCGTCGCGCTGCCGGACGGGACGCGAGTTGCGGTCGTCATCTCGTGGGAGGTCTTCTTCGGCGGCCGGGCCCGTGACGGCGTCAGCCACGGTGGACAACTGCTGATCAATCCGACCAACGGCTCGAGCTACACATGGACGATTCTGCAGACCCAGCAGGTTGCGTCGTCGAAGCTCCGCGCGGTCGAGACCGGCCGCTGGGTCGCGCAGGCTGCGCCGACGGGCTTCTCGGCGTTCATCTCTCCCGACGGCGACGTGTACCAACGCACGTCGGTCAGCCGGCAGAAAGTGATCGTGCGCACCGTTGCCCTGCGTACCGGCACGACCTGGTACCTCTCGATCGGGGACAAGCCATGGGTCGCGCTGGCCTTCGTGGTGTTCGTGGTTGCTCTCCTCGGCAGCGGTTGGCGAGCCCGGATCCGGAAGCGACGCCTCACAACTCCAGCATGATGGTGACGGGCCCGTCGTTGGTCAGTGTCACCTGCATCTCGGTTCGGAATCGTCCCGTCGCCACGTTCGCGCCGAGCCGACGGAGTTCGCCGACCACGCATTCGATCAACGGCTCGGCGTGCTCGGGTCGAGACGCCGCGATGTAGCTCGGCCGACGACCCGCCGAGGCGTCGGCGTACAACGTGAACTGGCTGACGATCAGGACGGCGCGGGACGTGTCGGCGACGGACCGGTTCATCACCCCCGAATCATCGTCCATCACCCGCAGGTTCCAGATCTTGTCGGCCAGCTTGCGGGCGATCTGTTCGGTGTCCGCGTGCGTCACACCGATGAGCACGCACAGTCCTTCGCCGATCGCGCCGACGACCTCACCGTCGACTGTCACCGACGCCTGCCGCACCCGCTGCACCAATCCCCGCATTCACGAATCATCCCATTCCGAACCCATGGCAGACTCGTTCGGTGATCGAACTGGGCGCACAGGAGGCGAAGGAAACGACGGGGATGATGGGGCCGCGATGCGCGATCAGTCCCGAGGATGGCGGACGCATCGTCGAACTCCACGTGAGCGGACGGCAGTTGCTGGCCGAACAGTTGCTGCCGGACCCGTTGTCGTGGGGCTGTTACCCAATGGCTCCGTTCGCCGGTCGCGTCCGCAACGGTCGGTTCGAGTTCGACGGTCACGATTTCCAACTCGAGATCAACAAGCCTCCGCACTCGATCCACGGCTCGGCCTTCCTGCAACCGTGGTCGGTCAGCGATGTCAACGACACGTTCGTGGTGATGCGCTGCGGTCTCGACGATCACTGGCCCTTCGGCGGGTGGGTCGGTCAGCGGATCGAACTGTTCGACGATCGACTCGAGTGTCGACTGACGATCACGGCGGATGATCTGGCGATGCCCGCACAGATCGGGTGGCATCCGTGGTGGGTCAAACCGGATTCGGTGCAGCTCGACTTCGACTGGATGTACGTGCGCGATCCCGACGGTATCCCGACTGGTGAACTGGTCCCATCTCCGCCCGGCCCGTGGGACGACTGTTTCGTTGATCCGCGCGCGCCGCTACGGCTGCACTACGGCGATCTGGTCGTGCAGGTCGACAGCGATTGTGACCACTGGGTGATCTACGACGAGCAGGTCAGGGCAACGTGTGTCGAGCCGCAGAGCGGGCCTCCGGACGGCTTCAATTCCGCAAACGCACACGCATTCACCCGACTCTCGGCCGGTGAGAGCCTGGAGCGGACGATGACCGTTTCCTGGCATGTGACATGTCCGTGAAACCACCGACCGGCTACCGGCGGGTAATGACCTCCAGATAGCGTTGTCCCCCATGTCAACTGTGCCCAGGTCGAACGGGATGGATCCGAACGGGCCACTGCGCATCGCCTATCTCACCTACCGGGGCAAGCCCCACGTCGGCGGCCAAGGTGTGTACACCCGTCACCTCACCAAGGCGCTCGCCGACCTCGGACATTCGATCGAGGTGTTCGCCGGTCAGCCGTACCCGATCCTCGACGAACGCGTGCCGATGCACAAGTTGCCGAGCCTCGACATCTTCAACGATCAGTACCCCGGGCGCGTCCCCGCGTACTGGGAGTTGAAGACCCGAGAGGACGTCCTCGAAACGCTGCAGTACCTGACCGGCACGTTCAGCGAGCCACTCGCATTCAGCGCACGCGCGTACCGCGAATTGAAGAAGCGCACACACGACTTCGATCTCGTGCACGACAACCAGTGCCTCGGTTACAGCATCCTGCAGATCGAGAAGATCATCCCGACCATCGTGACTCTCCATCATCCGATCACGAAGGATCGAGAGCTCGAGATGAGCCATTCACCGAACTGGCGCAAACGTCGCAGCGTCGGCCGCTGGTACGGCTTCGTAAAGATGCAGGGACGCGTCGCCAGCCGGCTGCCACGGATCGTCGTGGTCAGCGAGAACAGCATCAAGGACATCAACGCCGACATGGGCGTCAGCCTCGACCGGATGCGACTCGTGCCCGTCGGCGTCGACCCCGAACTGTTCAAGCCGCTGCCGAACGTTCAGCGTGTGCCCGGTCGGATGATCACCACCGCATCCGCAGACGTTGCCCTGAAGGGACTTTCGTATCTGCTCGAGGCAATGGCCAAGTTGCGCACCGAGCGCGACGTGACGCTGACCATCATCGGCAGACCGCGCCCCGGCCACAGCGACGATCTGATCACCAAGCTCGGTCTGCGTGATCACATCGACTTCGTCAGCGGCGTCACCGACGAACGCATCGTCGAGC
>JAYTRT010000461.1:0-4839 GCA_043746045.1 Actinomycetota bacterium
TCGCGGCTGGTGAACACATATGAAGCGCCGTCCTCGCCGGGTCGTTGGCCTCGCGTGGTCCAGCTGCGGCTCAACCACAGACCGGGGTCACGCTCGACGAGCGCCTGGACGATTGTCCCCTTGCCGACGCCACCCGGACCGGAGACGACGATGATCAGGGGGCGACGATGAGGCGGCTCGCCCTGCATTACGAGAGCGGCCGACGAATCACTTGCCGAGTTGCTCGAGGAGCGACTTCTTCTGCTGAGCACCGAGGCCCTGGACGCGGCGGTTGTCGGCGATACCGATCTCCTCCATCACCTTGCGTGCCTTGACCTTGCCGACTCCGGGCAACGACTCGAGCAGCGAGACGACCTTCAACTTGCCGACCGTGGAGTTGGTGTCTGCCAGTGCTTCGGCGAGCGTGACGGAGCCCAATTTCAGCTTGTTCTTGAATTCGGCGCGAGCTGCGCGAGCTTCAGCGGCCTTTGCCAATGCGTTGGCGCGTTGTTCCGGGGTCAGTGCGGGAGGTGTTGCCATGCAGGCATTCTAGAGCGATCACGTCACCGCATTGGTCATCGCCCACAGTTTGCGAACCGGCGACAACGGTCACCCGAGCGAGCCGGTGAGCTGCGTGAACGAGCTGATACCCTGCTCCGCCGCCCAGCTGCACAGCTCGTCCAGAACTTTCCACGGGGCTCGGGGATCGGCGAACGTCGCGGTGCCGATCTGCACGGCGGAGGCGCCGGCCAGCATCAGTTCGGCGGCGTCCCATCCAGACGCCACACCACCGACCCCGACGATCGGCAGATCTGGCAGGGCGTGATGCACATCGAACACGGCACGAACGGCGACCGGATGGATCGCCCGACCCGACAGACCCCCTCCACCGTTGCCCAGCGCCGGTCGTCGCGTGTCCGGATCGATGACCAGACCCAGGAGGGTGTTGATCAACGTCACCGCTTCTGCACCGGCACCCGCCACAGCATCCGCCACCGAGACAAGACGGTCGGTGTTGGGGCTGAGCTTGGCCCACAGCGGTCGACCGGGTCCGGCAGCCAGGACCGCTGAGACCACGTCGGCGCTGAGCGACGCGTCGTGGGCGAAGATACCGCTGCGCCCCTCCAGGTTCGGGCAGGACAGGTTGACCTCGATCGCGACGATCTCCGGACCTGCATCAGCGAGCTGTTCGGCAGCCGCTGCGAATTCGGCGACGGAGCGGCCCCAGATGCTGGCGACGACTCGAACACCGCTGGCGCGCAGGAGCGGCAGATCGTGGGCGCGCCACGCCATGACTCCGGGTCCCTGAAGTCCGACAGCGTTGATCATGCCCTGCGCCGTCGGGTGGACGCGGGGCGCCGGGTTTCCGGCCCATTCGTAGGCAGCCAACGACTTCACGACGAACGCGCCGAGGGCACCGAGATCCCCGTACGGGGACAGTTCGACTCCGTGGCCACCTGTCCCGGATGCGGTCATCACCGGATTCGACAACCTCACCGAACCGACGCGGACCGATGTGTGGAACGGTGATCTGTCCGAGTCCGAAACGGAGATCATCGATGTCGAGACACGCGCACCGGTCCTGCGCCGCTTCATCGGCGGGCGTGGTATTCCTGCAGCGAACGCACCTCGATCGGCTGGCCGGACTGCTCGGCGAGACCCTGCATCGCGGCGAGCGCTGCTTCGACGGTGGTCACCGAGCTGACCTGATGCACGTTGGCCGACTTGCGGATCCGTTCCCCGTCGGTGCGGCCGCCGCGACCCTGAGGAGTGTTGACCACGAAGCTGACCTTGCCCTCCGAGATCAGGTCGACCGCGGTGATCTCGGCGCCCTCGCTGACCTTGCCGACGGTCTGATCGACGATCAGGCCGAACCGAGACAGGTAGGCCGCCGTACCGACCGTTGCAGCGATGCCCAGGCCCAGCTCACGACATCGCTTGGCGACCACGATTCCCGCCGGCTTGTCACCATCGGCCAGAGAGAGGAACACGGTTCCCGCCGTCGGCAGCAGTGTCCCAGCAGCCAGTTCGGCCTTGAAGAAGGCCTTCCCGAACGTGCTCGCGATGCCCATCACCTCGCCGGTGGAACGCATCTCCGGGCCGAGGGCCGTATCCACCTCGGGGAAGCGACTGAACGGCAGCACAGCCTCCTTGACACTCACGTGGCCGTTGCTGACGGGTGGCACCAGCAGACCCTCGTCGCGCAGCTCGGCCAGCGTCGCTCCGAGCATCACTCGCGTTGCCACCTTTGCGAGTGGCACGCCCGTTGCCTTGGCGACGAACGGGACGGTCCGGCTGGCCCGCGGGTTGGCCTCGATCACGTAGACGGTGGTGCCGAGCACCGCATATTGGACGTTGATCAGACCGCGGACGTCGAGTGCTTCGGCGATGGAACGGGTGTAGGCCTCGATGACTTCCACCACCCAACCGGGAAGCGTCTGCGGTGGAATCGCACAGGCCGAATCGCCACTGTGCACGCCGGCTTCTTCGACGTGCTCCATGACACCACCGATCAGCACCTCGCCGGTTGCGTCGCGCACGGCGTCGACGTCGACCTCCGTGGCGTCTTCCAGGAACCGGTCGACCAGAACCGGTCGCTCGGCGGACAGGCCGCCTTCCTTGCCGAGGCTGCCGAAGCCGGTCAATTCGGCCATCGCCCGGGCGAGATGATTCCGGTCGTGGACGATCTGCATGCCGCGTCCACCGAGGACGTAGCTCGGGCGGACGAGCACGGGGAAGCCGACCCGGTCGACGATCTGCAGGGCCTGCTCGAGATCGATCGCCGTGCCGCCGGGAGGCTGCGGGATGCGCAGGCTCTCGCACAGGGCGGCCCACTTCTCGCGGTCTTCGGCGAGGTCGATGGAATGCGGAGACGTCCCGGCGATCAGTTCGACGGGAAGCAGGCCGGCCAGCTTCAGCGGCGTCTGGCCACCGAGCGAGACGATGACCCTGGGTGCCACTCCCCCGCTCGACAGGGTTTCGGCGGCGATGACGTTGAGCACGTCCTCCTGCGTCAGCGGCTCGAAGTAGAGACGATCACTGGTGTCGTAGTCGGTGCTGACGGTCTCCGGGTTGCAGTTGACCATGATGGTCTCGAAGCCAGCATCGCGCAGGCTGAACGAGGCGTGGACGCAGCAGTAGTCGAACTCGATTCCCTGACCGATGCGGTTCGGTCCGGAGCCGAGGATGATCACCTTCGACCGGTCCGACGGGAGCACCTCGTTCTCGTCCTCGTAGGTGCTGTAGTGATACGGCGTCTTGGCCGCGAACTCGGCCGCACACGTGTCCACCGTCTTGTACGTGGGGATCACGCCGTGATTCTCGCGAGCAGAACGCACCGCCGTCTCGGTCGTGTTCCAGAGATACGCGAGTTGACCATCGCTGAAACCGAGGCGTTTGGCCCGACGCCACTCCGCACGCGTCGGCGCTTCGACGCTCGTGTGCTCGGCGAGCGCGTGCCGCTCCTCGGTGATGATGCTCATCTGATCGAGGAACCACGGGTCGACGCGGCATGCATCGTGGATCGTCTCGATCGACACGCCGCGATGCAGCAGCTCGCCGATCTGGAAGATCCGCTCTGGCGTCGGGATACCCGTGGCCGCCAACAGTTCGGCGTCACTCAGGGACGCGTACTGCTCTTCGGCCGGATCACAGTTGAGACCGAGGCGACCCTGTTCGAGCGACCGGAGGCCCTTCTGCAGGCTCTCCGGGAACGTCCGCCCGATGGACATCGCCTCGCCGACGCTCTGCATCTGGGTCCCGAGGACACCACTCGTACCCGGCAGCTTCTCGAATGCCCACCGAGGGATCTTGGTGACCACGTAGTCGATGCTCGGCTCGAAGCTGGCCGGCGTCATCTTGGTGATGTCGTTGGGAATCTCGTCGAGGGTGTAGCCGACGGCCAGCTTGGCCGCGATCTTGGCGATCGGGAACCCGGTCGCCTTCGATGCCAGCGCCGACGACCGGGAGACCCGTGGGTTCATCTCGATCACGACCTGCTCGCCGGTCGCCGGGTTGACGGCGAACTGCACGTTCGAGCCACCGGTTTCGACGCCGACCCGACGGATGCATGCGAAGGCGGCGTCACGCATCCGCTGGTATTCCACGTCGCTCAGCGTCTGGGCCGGGGCGACGGTGATCGAGTCGCCGGTGTGCACGCCCATCGGATCGAGGTTCTCGATCGAGCAGATGATGACGCAGTTGTCGTTGCGGTCGCGCATCACCTCCAGTTCGTATTCCTTCCACCCGGCAATGCTGGTCTCGATCAGGATCTCGCCGATCGGACTGGCCGCGATGCCATTCGCGGCAAGCACCTCGAACTGAGCCTGCGTCGAGGCGATGCCCGTCCCACGGCCGCCGAGGATGTAGGCAGGGCGGATGATGCAGGGCAGACCGATCGTCGTGATCACGTCGAGGGCTTCGGCCATGTCGTGCGCGACACCGCTCTTCGGGACCGCGAGACCGATCTCGATCATTGCGATCTTGAACTTCTCGCGGTCCTCGGCGGTGGCGATCGCTTCGGCATTGGCGCCGATCAGCTCGGGGGTACCGGGCACACCGACCAGTCCGCGCTCGAACAGCGTCATCGCGATGTTCAGCGCTGTCTGGCCGCCCATCGTCGGCAGCACGGCGTCCGGCTTCTCGCGCTCGATGATGCTGGCGACCACTTCGGGCGTCAACGGCTCGATGTACGTTGCATCGGCGAAGTCCGGGTCCGTCATGATGGTGGCCGGATTCGAGTTGGCCAGGATGACCCGGTAGCCCTCCTCGCGTAGGACCCGGCAGGCCTGGGTTCCGCTGTAGTCGAACTCGCACGCCTGGCCGATGACGATCGGGCCGCTGCCGATGATCAGGATGCTG
>JAYTRT010000462.1:0-4834 GCA_043746045.1 Actinomycetota bacterium
GCGCGGTGGGCACGATCCGGCGGTACTTGGTGCCGTCGAGCTTCAACAGAGCGGTGCACTGGGTGGGGTGATTGGCACCTGGATCGGTCGGGGTGTACAGCCCGTGGCCGGTCCACTGGTGGATCTTCGTCAGGTTGGCGATCGCGCAGTCGCGGGTCAGCGTTGCGCCGCATTCCTGTGCGGCGGTGGCCCAGAGCAGGAAGGCCGACGCAGCGGTGGAGCCGAGCTGAGAGATGTCGCCACCTCTGGCCTTGATCAGGTCGAGGTAGTCCTGGGTTGCGTGGGTCTTGTCGGCGGCGGCCTCTTCGAACGGCACTGACGACATGCGGATGTAGAGGTTGTCCATCGCATGATCGGTGTTCGCTGCGGCGCACCCGGCCGAGTAGTGGTTGGCCTCGGTCAATACCGGGATGTCGAGACCGTTGGCTTTGGCGGCCTGCATGAACAGCTGCAGGCTGGGCAAGCAGCTCCCCGACCAGTAGATCGCGCCGGCGCCGACGTCTTGGAGTTGCTTGACGAACGGCGTCCAGTCGGCCTCGCCGACCGGGTTGTACTCGATGGTCGTTGACACCCAGTTCCAACCGAACGTCTTCGAGGCGATCACTGCTTTGTCGCGGGTCTCCTGCGTTGCCGAGAAGGCGCCGACGAGCGCAGCAGCCTTTTTGACGCCGTCAGGGAACAGGTCGGCGAACTGCTTGTACATGCCGGCGGTCGTCTCGTCGGAGGGTCCCGGGGTCGGCGCGAAAACGTTCTTGCCATGCGCGAACGCTGCGCTGACTGCGTATCCCGGAACGGCCGGAAGACCGCACCGAAGGCGGATCTCTTCCTGGTTGCTGTCGAACGCCCACCCTTCGCCGACGAGGAAGAACTGGCCTGCGTCGCACGCAGCTTGAATGGTCGGGCCGACGTTGAACAATGCGGCGTCGTAGTAACTGAACTGGATCTGGCGGCCGTTGATGCCACCGAGGTCGTTGCACTGCGCGACCATCGCCTTCATTGCATCGGTCAGCTCGTGGTCGAGACCGGGTGCGCCGGCGTAACCGGCGTCGTCACCGCCGGCGATCTTGATCGAGGTCTTGGTCACCCCTGGCGTGGTGCCGTCATCGGCGTTGTTGCCGTTGCCCTTCCCGCACGGCCACGGCGCATCGCCGAACATCGGAACGGCCGGTGCGGTGGTGGTGGTCACCGCCGGCAGCGTCGTGGCGGCCGCGGTGTCGACTGTCGATACCGCGGTCGTCGCGGAGCTGCGACTCGAAGTCGTCGGCGTCGCTGCGACTGTGGTCGATGCGCCCACCGTCGTTGCCGTCGTTGCCGCCGTTGCCGTCGTTGCCGGTACGCCGGTCGTGTCGGCCGATGAGCTGCGGTCCTTGCCGCATGCTGCTACCACCAGGGCCAGGACGGTCAGCGTCGCTGCAACTCGCATGGATCGCCTGTTGTGCATGTGTTCCCCCGTGGTCGTTGGCTCGCGACGAGATCGTCGATGCTCATCAACGCCTCGGAGATCTTCCCCGCTCTCCGGGCACTGAAGAAGCAGCCCAAATATAATATGCAATCGGCAGAAGCGGCGAGTCGGGCGGTTGATGCGTCAGCCTGTGAAACAAATATACAGTTCGGTCTCGGCGGTGAAGATGGGGCCGTCGTGTCGCCGGGGGGATTCGTGATGTCGGAAGGTGTAGGAGGACGCTCGTTCTCGTTCCTGGACGAGATGGTGGGCGAGGGGACGAGCGATCCATACCCGGAGTTCGCGCGTCTTCGACGGGAGTCGCCGGTGGTCAGACACGAGCCGGTCTTCGAGGGGGCGCCTCCGACCTATGTCGTGTACGGGCATGCAGACATCACGAGGGTGCTGCGCGAGGGAGCGTCGTTCTCGTCGTCGGTGATCGCGGACGGCATGCGCGATGTGTGGGGTCGCAAGATCATCGTCGGAATGGATGCGCCCGAGCATCAGCGTCATCGGGCGCTCGTCTCGGTCGCGTTCCGTCAATCCACGTTGGCCCGCTGGGAGGAATCGCTCGTGGGTCGAATCGTGAACGACCTGATCGATGGTTTCGTGGACGACGGTCAGGTCGACTTGGCGTCGGAGTACACGTTCGCGTTTCCCGCACGGGTGATGTCAGGGGTGTTGGGCCTCCCCGAGCACGACGACGCCAGGTTCCAGGCATGGGCGGTCGGGATCATCACCGTGTTCCGTGACTGGGACAACGCCATCCGCTGCTCGGCCGAACTGACGGACTATCTGGCAGGGATCATCGAACAACGCAGGACCGACCCGCGTCAGGACCTGATCACCGATCTGGTGACGGCCGAACTCGACGGCGCCAAGCTCGACGACGAGGAGATCTATTCGTTCCTGCGGATGTTGCTGCCGGCCGGTATCGAGACCACCTACCGATCCAGCGGAAACCTGCTGTATCTCCTCCTGACTCACCCGGATCAACTCGAAAAGGTTCGGGCCGACCGGACGCTCATCCCGCAGGCGATCGAGGAAGGCCTCCGCTTCGAATCGCCGATCTTGCTGACGCCTCGTGTGGCGACGGTCGACGTGGAGCTGTCCGGTGTACGAATTCCGGCGGGTTCGACCGTCACTGCGATGGTTGCGTCAGCCAACCGTGACCCCGCTGTGTACGCGGAACCGGAGACGTTCGACATCCTCCGCGAACCGAAGCAGCACATGTCATTCGGCACCGGCGCGCACCTCTGCTTGGGCATGCACCTCGCCCGCATGGAGACGCGAATCGCGCTGAACGCCCTGTTGGATCGACTGCCCGAGTTGCGGATCGTGAACGATCCGGCATGTCCAGTTCCGCACATCCAGGGCGACAGCGTGTTCCGCAACCCCACGTCGATCCCCGTCACATGGAACACCTGAGCATCCGGTGCCCAGGCTGAGGGCAGCAGATGTCCGCAATGCAGGGGCGAGTGTCGATGACGACGTGCATCTACTGTGCACTGGTCTGAACAAAGGGGTGGTGTCGTGACCGAACGTGCCGTCGTGGTCATCATTGGCGCTGGGGGGATGGGTGTCGCTTGCGCGCGCCGGCTCGGTCTCGGCACCCGTTTGTTGATCGCCGACTCGAGTCCAACGGTCGTCGAAAGGGCTTCCCACGATCTCCGGCACGACGGTTTCGATGTCGAACACCTCGTCCTCGATGTCGTCGATGCGGTGACCGTGCGACTCTGCGCAGACCGAGCAAGCGCGATGGGACCGATCGCCGCAGTCGTGCACACAGCCGGGCTGTCCCCGACAATGGCGACGGCGGACCGGATTTTCGCCGTCGACCTCGTCGGGACGGCCAACGTCATCGACGCGTTCGAGTCGGTCGTGGGACCCGGCAGCGTCGGCGTCTGCGTCGCGAGCATGGCTGGCTCACTGACGAACCTCGAGCCTGGTTTGGAGCGACAATTCGCAACCGAGCCCGCCAACGCGTTGATGGCAGCGGCTGCTGCGCTCGGGATCACGGACCCCGCAACCGCCTATGGGTACGCGAAGCGGGCGAATCAGTTACGCGTGGAGGCTGCGGCCACGCGTTGGGGTCTGGTCGGAGCGAGGATCGTGTCCGTCAGTCCGGGCGTCATCTCGACGGGCATGGGTCATCGAGAACTGGCGAGCGAGACCTTCGGCGCCGTCATGCGATCGATGGTCGAAGCCAGTCCCGTCGGTCGGATCGGAACGGCCGAGGACGTCGCATCAGCAGTCGAATGGCTGTGCAGTCCTCGCGCATCGTTCATCTCCGGTACAGACGTCCGCCTGGACGGTGGCACGACCGCGGCGATGAGATGGGGGTGAGGTCGTCGAGATCAGGACCACGGAGTGACGGGTACGGGCTGCGTCGCACCGTCGACGATGACGGCGTCGATGTGCTCGTCGAAGAAGCACAGCAGGCCGGCGATCGTCGGGCACTGCGCGATCGGCTGAGGGTAGCTCCAGACGACGTCGGTGACAGTGTGGTTGCCGACCGTGAGCGACCAGTAGCTCGCCGTTCCTTTGTACGGGCACACGCTCGTCGTGTCGGTCGGGGTCAACAACTCTCGGCGGACATCGCCTTCTGGGATGTAGTAGCGGGTGGGCAGACCCGTCTCGAACAGCAAAGTCGGGTTGGTGGTGTCGGCCACGATCTCGCCGCCGAGCACGATCTGGACGTGACGCGAGCTGCGCAGCGCGTCGACGCGGTGGTATGGGTCGCGAGCGTGCTTGAACACCTCCTCGTCCTCCTCGAACCAGTGGTCGACCCTGTCCCAGTAGAGAGCGACGAGATCGGCAAGCTCGGGCACGTGCTCCATCGGCTCGGGGTAGTACCAGATCGCGTTCTCGATCAGCCGATCACCGACCTGCACGTGGAAGTACGACGCCGTGCCCTTGCGCGGGCAGAACGTGTGGTGATCACTCTCCAACAGCATCCCCTCGCAGAGCGCGGAGTGTGGCAGGTAGTACGTCGGTAGGTGATCGCGCTCGAAGAGCACGTACGCGTCGGTGGTGTCGGCGAGGATCTGCTCGACACCGGCCCCGTCGGTGACGACGGCGCGGATACGTCGAGCGGTCGGCTCGAGGCGGATGTCAGGAAGGAGGTCTTTTGCGAGGAGGATCCCGGTGGGCATGCCCGTGTCCAACGCACCGCCGATCCGCGATGTTCCCTCCCGGCCGACGTCTCCGCGTCGGCGATCCCGTCGATGCCGTCCGGGTAGCCGTCCACGATGGTGATCTCGTCGGGAGCGAGTCTCGCTCGAGTTTTGATCCTGACGGTCAGACCATCCGAATGGCGACGTTGCACAGCTCGATGTCAGCGCCGGCATCGGCTCGGTCGGTGGCGTGGACGTCGACGGCGGCGAGGCCGCG
>JAYTRT010000463.1:0-4832 GCA_043746045.1 Actinomycetota bacterium
GTACGAGACAGACGCCTTTTGGGACAGAGGCGGCACAGCCATGTGGATCGACAGCGACGTCGGCGCAGGACTGCACCAGGCGATCGTCGCGCTTGCCAATTCGGGCGTCCTCGAACGCCGGGACAATCCCGATCCAGAGTTTCGATGGCCGCGTCGGTAGTAGCGCCGAACTGCCGATCTGTCGCGTCGGTTGCGCGACGGTTCCGCTACCGGTGCGCGACGGGTCGGCTAGCGTCCGAGCGTGGGCGATGCGGAGTACTGGCGGGTAGCAGAGTGTCGGCGCTGCGTGGCCTGTGGCCAGGTCATGGCGGGTGGGTCGAGGGCGACCTACTGCGGAGCGGGGTGCAAGTCGGCTGCGTACCGTCGCAGAAAGCGACAGGCGTCAGCGGGAGTTGACATAACGATGATTATGGGCGTTCGTCCGAACGGCGTCGGAGAACGGCCGGAGGGCGTTGGTTCGCGCCGGCCGAGTCATCTGCTTGGGGCCCGCGCATTTGGGCAATCGTGCGCGCCCTGCGCTTGGTCATCAACCACAGAACGGCTGCCCGTGGCGTCGGTGCTGCAGATGCGCCGAGCGTCTCGCTTGGCGATCGAGAGACAGCGGCGTCGGGCGCGTCGACGACCCGAGTCGCTCGCAGCGATGCGACCGCTGTCCTCGTGGATGGCGACACTTCCCCGATCTGTTTCGTCATGACGAAACAGGAGGGATACACACGCCCGCATGCGTTTATGCGATGGCGATCACCACCCTTCGCCGAAAGCTCGATCGAACAACCTGGAGGGCTTCACGCAGGAGTTGCGATTTCTCTATCGTGCAAGGGCGCCGCTGCTTCGAGTAGCCACGTCAGCGACTCTCTCAGCTCGCGCTCTGTTCGTTTCCCGGCTGCCGACAAGTCGCGCCGGACATCGTCAACGGCGCAGGCCAACACGTACAGGTCGTCTCGTAGCGCATCGAGTTCGGAACGGGCAACGATCAGGTCGGTCTCGCTGATGTCCAGATCGCGTGCCCGTTGTCGGGCGACCCAGTCCCATTGCCGGCACGCTTGTCGACAGAACTCGCGTTTTCGCCCGGTCTTGGCAGATGGCGGAAGCACCCGACGGCACCAACGACATCGGGGCAGCGCCGGCTCTCCACTTCCCACCCGAGTCCTTGTTTCGTGAGCGCCCTCTTTCGTCATGACGAAACCTTAGGCGCTACGCCAACTACCGCTCGATCAACTGCGAGTCAGCACTCCAGGCCGCTTCGGCGCGGTCCAGTCGTTCGGTGGCGACTTCGCGGAGTTCGTCAGCGGCTGCGGCAACGAGCACGTTCAGGAGGGCCAACGTGCCGACATGGCTGTCGAAAGGACCCACTCCCCCGGCGTTGAGCACCATCGCAACGTCGGCCACGCCCGCCAACGGTGACAGTGCGCTGTCGGTCAATGCCAAGATCCAGACACCTCTCCGCTTTGCATCGCGAGCCGTTTCGACCACCCAACGGTCGTATCGCCGCAAGTCGATTGCGATCAAGGCATCGCCGGGCCGCACTTGCGAAAGCCTTCGGCTGATGGAGACCTCGTTGCCGCTGAGCAGTTCGACGCCCGGCCTCAGGGCGAGCATGTCGCCGACGAACTGCAAGCTGACCCCCGTGGAGGCGTCGCCGCTGAGCACGAGCACTGAGTTGGACACATCGCAGAGGCGACTGGTCGCTTGGGAGACGGAGCGCTCGTCGATCGCGAGCAGGGTCGTCTGCACGTTGTCGAGTTCCTGCTGCAGGTGACGTTGGACCGCGATACCACCGCGTGCTTCGCGGATACGCACGGCGGCAGGTCGCAGCTGCCGGGACAGTTCGGTCTGCACCGCAGCCTGCAGCGCAGTGAAGCCGTCGAAGTCGAGTTTGGCCGCGAGCCGCACCACCGTCGCAGCGCCCGCCTGAGCCGCATCTGCGAGTTCGGCAACGGTGCCGAATGCGACCAACTCGGGGCGTTCGAGAACGACCTCAGCCACACGTCGTTCGGCCGTCGTCAGTTGGGTTCCGACTTCGGTGATTCGCTCGGCGACCTCCATGGCCGCAGCGTAGCCGAGCGTCATTGGTCGGCCGGTCGACCTACCGACTCGGAAAGCACGATGGTACATCGATTCCACAGGTGATAGAATCTGGAACATGTCTTCCAACCGGATCGCCGACGAGGAACTGATCGACCGAGCAGGCACGCTCGCCGCCTCTCTGCCAGCTGCGCTCCGGGCTCAGCTGAAGGCGTTCAGAGTGAGCCCGCCTCCCGCTGGCTGCATCTTGCTGCGCGGGCTTCCAGTTGGCGAACTTCCGCAGACTCCAGCCGAGCCAACGGACGTGGTCGACAAGACCGACGCCACAGACGTGCGGCTGCTCGCGTTCGCAACTGTGCTCGGCGAACCGGTCGGCTACCGACCGGAGCACGGTGGCGACATCGTGCAGAACATCGTGCCGGTCAGGGCATCTGCGGCACACCAGACGTCGACCTCGTCGAAGGTCGACTTGATGTTCCACACCGAGGCTGCCTTCCACCCGTACCGGCCGAAGTACCTGCTCCTGTTCTGTCTACGCGGCGATCCGATGGCGCGAACGACCGTCGCGTCGATCCAGGCCACGCTCCCATATCTTGCGCACGATGTCATCGACGTCTTGTTCGAGCCGCGTTTTCGGTGTGCTGTCGATGCGAGCTACCTGCACGGTCGAACGAATACGCTCGGTGATCCAATCGCTGTGCTCACCGGTGAGCGTCACGATCCTTCGATGGTCTTCGACGAGGACTTGATGGTCGGTCTCGACGAAGAGGCCGATGAGGCGCTTTCGGCGCTCGGCCGAGCCCTCGAGACCCATCACACGTCGGTGATTCTGGAACCGGGTGACCTCCTCGTCCTCGACAACGACATGGTCGTGCACGGTCGCAGTCCCTTCGCAGCCCGCTTCGATGGCACCGACCGGTGGTTGCAGCGCGCGTTCGTCGTGTCGGATCTCGCTGCCAGCGCCGCCGATCGCGACGGCCGCGTGATCACCACCGTCTTCGGGGAATGACGCAGGAACGGCATACTGATCGAGTGATCTCCCTGCCGCCGCCAGGCCGTTCGTTCGCCAGCGACAATGCCGCTGGCGTGCATCCCCAGGTGATGGCTGCGCTCGACGAGGCCAACACCGGTTCTGCTCTCGCCTACGGAGATGATCGCTGGACAGCGGAGACGGAAGCTCGATTCCGTGAGCTCTTCGGCGCCGATGTCAGTTCGCTGCTCGTCTGGAACGGGACGGGCGCGAACGTGACCGCACTCGCCAGCATGCTCGGACCCGCGCAGGCAGTGATCTGCACGAACTGGTCGCACATCAACGTCGACGAGACCGGGGCGCCGGAGCGCATTCTCGGAGCCAAGTTGATCGACCTCGATTGCCCGGATGGCAAGCTCGTTCCCGAGCAGCTCAAGGGTCAGGCCCATGCACTGGGCGACATGCATCACGCCCAGCCGGGCGTGGTCAGCCTGACGCAGAGCACCGAACTCGGCACGTTGTACACGGCCGATGAAATCGCTGCGCTGTGCGAGACGGCTCATCAGTTGGGCATGACAGTCCACGTCGACGGTGCCCGGCTGGCCAATGCTGTCGCCGCAGCCGGCAGATCGATTTCCGTCCTGCGGGCGATGACCATCGATGCCGGAGTCGACGTGTTGACCTTCGGTGCGACGAAGAACGGGATGATGTACGGCGACGCAGTCATCTTTCTCAATCCCGCATTCGCCCAGGTCGGACGGTATGTGCGCAAACAGGTGACTCAATTGCCGTCGAAGATGCGCTTCGTCGCGGCCCAGCTCAACGCGCTCCTCGAGGGCGAACTGTGGTTGGACCTCGCCGCTCATTCCAACGACATGGCCACCCGGCTGCATCGTGCAACACTGGGCATCGAAGGAATCGCCTACGACGCTCCGCCCGTCGTCAACAGCGTGTTTCCGCACCTCCCCCACGACGTGATTGCTCCGTTGCGCGAGTGGTGTTTCTTCTGGGACTGGAACATTCCGGTCGATCAGGTTCGGTGGATGACGGCGTGGGACACGACCCCCGACGACGTCGACCGCTTCGTTGCCGGCGTCGACATGATCGTCAATGCTTCACATTAAATTTCTTGCAGGATGCAATTGACTCAGTAGTTAGTTCTCCATAAGATCGTCTTCGTTCGCTGGGGTCTGCGAACGAGAACTTCTGGGGTCAAGGGGGCACCATGGCTGCTGTTGAGATCATGTTCCATCGCGAAGCAACCGATGATCGATGGATGAACGATGCTGCGTGCAAAGGACTGACGAACCTGTTCTTCCCCGCTCCCGCGGAGAGGCCGCAGGCACGGGATCGACGGGAGGCGATGGCCAAATCGGTCTGTGCCAGCTGTCGAGTCAACTCGATGTGTCAGATGTATGCGCGAGAGAATCACGAGTACGGGTTCTGGGGTGGCGAGTCCGAGGACGAGCGGCACAGTGCCGGCTACCGCCTGATCGCGCCGATCGGCGTGCGCGCGCGCGGCGTCAGCTGACATGGGTGGGCTGACCCTGCGGTCTGCTTGAATCGTCGGGTGCTGACCGAGCGAACTGATCGACGTGGCTGAGCCGCACCAGGGTCCTGGATCTCGATCGCTGTATGACGTCTGCGTGATCGGCAGCGCCAATTTGGATCTCGTCGCGACCGCAGATCGCCTCCCAGCACCCGGCGAGACCGTGATGGGTCACACATACGCCGAGCATGCCGGAGGGAAAGGCCTCAACCAAGCCGTCGCTGCTGCGCGTGCTGGGGCACGGACGTCATTCTGTGCGGCCATCGGTGACGACGACGCGGCCCGACA
>JAYTRT010000464.1:0-14395 GCA_043746045.1 Actinomycetota bacterium
CTGCTGTCATCCGGTCCTGATACGGCCTGTACGTGTCGGCGTAGAATTCGTTGAAGCCGCGGCACACTCCGAGCCGGAGATCCTGATCGGCGATGCCGGCGATGCCGAAACCCTTTGTCGGGTAGAGCACCGAATAGTCGATGCCGAACTCGTCGAGGCGTTCGTACATCAGACTGGGGATCGCCCCCGTGGCGAGGTCGCGGGTGTTCTGTGCCGGGGTCCCCCACCACGCCGACTGTGGCGTGCGCTGCTGGGCGCGGGTCGCGGTGTCGGCTCCGAGGATCTTGGCGATCGGCGACGGCTGGTTGATGTACTTCTCGAACAGCTTGGGACCCATTGCTTCGCGCAGGTACGGCAGCACCGCCGGCATGAACTCGATGACATGGCCGTCGACGTCCAGCACAGGATGTTCCAGTGAGTCGCGTACCTGTCGTGATGTTTCACCCATGATCAGCTCCCAGATTGTGAATGGTTCGAAACGACTGCGCTGACCGCATCAGCCGGGCCGGACGACGCAGCCCGGGACCGCACCGGTTCGTTCACCGTTGTCGACCACGACCTCGCCGTTGACGATTGTCGCGGTGATGCCGACGGGAACGGCGCGGAACCGTTCGACACCGAGCACGACGTCACGATCGGCCTTGCACGTCCCGACATCGACCTTCTCCGGATCGAAGATGAACACGTCGCCGGCGAAACCGGTCTGCAGCAGGCCGCGATCAGTCAGGCCGAGCACAGCGGCAGGCAGAGCCGTCATCCGCCGGATCGCTTCCTCAAGTCGCCAGACCTTCTCATCGCGCCACCACGTGGCGAGGAAGTGTGTGCTCCATTCAGCGCCGTCGTCGCGATCGAGATGGGCACCACCGTCGCTGACTCCTGCGATCATCTGCGGGTGCTTCTGCACTTCTCGCAACAACTCGCGCCACTCGGGCGTCTCGTTGGCCCAGTGGAAGACGGCCTGGAGGTCGTCGGCGAGGGCGACGTCGAACATCACGTCGGCGGGGTGCCGACCCTCATCGGTGGCGATCGTGCCGACCACACCGCCGACGTAGCGCTGGTTGGATGCAGCGGTGGACGACGAGATCCGCATCGAGGCCCAGAAGGGTGGTGGCAGGGTCGAACCCTTGCTCGGGTCGCGGTTGGGATTGTCGATCGCGTTCCGCAGCGAAGCCCGGGATTCCGGGTCACCGATCCGCCGCCGACGTTCCTCGAACGGCACAGTCATCAAGTCGTTCCACAGCGGCACACCCTCATAGCGCGACGTTCCGCCGGCCAGCGTGAACGGGCCGTTCAGGGGACGGGTCATCAACAGTGAATAGACCGGAGCGCCAACGGCCGCCGAGCGGTCGAGGAAGTCGCGTGATTCGAGCCAGGTCTTCGTCGGCGCATCCACCTTCGAGCGGCCGCCGAGGCCCTGCGTGACGAGCGGGACACCGCCGAGGCCGGCCAGTTCGATGAGGAGGTCACGATCGACGGCGTTGATGCCCTCGACCGCACTCTCCGGCGCATACGCGATGGAACCGCGGCCGTAGCGGCCGACCACATCGGCGAGGGCACGCAGTTCGTCGGTGCTGGACAGACGACTCGGGACCGGGCGGTTGGCGAGGTCGAGGTGGGTCGGTGCGTGCGACGAAGAGAAGCCGAGCGCTCCGGCAGCCATTGCGTCGTCGACCATCGCAGCGATCTGGGCGATCTCGTCGTCGGTGGAGGCGCGCTCGAATGCAGCGTCGCCCATCACCCAACGACGCACGGCTGAGTGGCCGATGTACATCCCGAGGTTCACCCCGAGGTGACCCGCACGAGTGTCGAGGTACTCACGGAACGTCTCGAACGTCCAGTCGATCTGATCGAGGGCGGACAGATCCATGCCCTCGACCCTGGCGAACATTTGCGCCGTATAGCTGCGATCACGCTCGCGGACCGGAGCGATCGAGAACCCGCAGTTACCGGCGGCCACCGTGGTCACGCCGTGCAGCGACGAACTGTCGCACAGCGGATCCCAGGTCAGCTGCGGGTCGTAGTGCGTGTGCGCGTCGACGATGCCGGGCGCGACGACCAGGCCGTCGGCGTCGATGACACGCCTCGCGGATTCACCGCGAAGGCGTCCGGTCGCGACAATACGACCGTTCGTCACGGCGACATCACCGAGTCGGCCGGGCAACCCTGTGCCGTCGACGACGAGGCCACCTCGGATCAACAGGTCGAACATGATTCACACTCCCCGACTCGTCACTCAGCTCGGAGCAAGACTAACAGTCGTTTGTTTCTGGATGCCAGCCGGGTCAGAAGATGGCAATCGGGTTGACGGGCGAGCCGGTTCCACCAGGCACACGCATCGGCGCGACCGTCATCAGGAATTCCCACCGATTCTCCTGCCGGCAGATGTCGGTCACGGTGTCGAGGCGGAGGTTGTCGATCAGGTGCAGACCGATGGCGACAATTCCGATCTGATGTACTGGGAACGGCCATTCCGGAATCGAGGTGAACGGCATGCGGTCGGAGATGCCGTCGCTGGCCAACAACGCGACCTCGCGCTCGTGCAGCCATGGCAGCGTCCGCGGATGCAGACCCGGCAGCCCCCTCCCGAACGGATCGAGCCGCCCGTTGCCGACGAGCTTCCGACGGTCTCGGCCGGTCGAGACGATCAACAGATCGCCGGTGCCGACTGTCAGTCCCTGCGCCGATTCCGCTGCTTCGAGGTCGGCAACGGTGACGGAATAGGAGGGGTCCAGGAAGTCGAGACCGAGTGCGAGAGGGATGTCGAGCAACACGCCACGACCGACCACCCCATCGGACGCCGACATGATCGTGTTCGCTTCGGAACCCGTGCTGCGCACCATCGAAGCGGAACGGCCGCCGTACATCTCGCCACGCACGAACATGTGGCACAACGCATCGATGTGGGTCAGTCCAAGTCCGTGCACCGCCGTGCCCAGGTAGTCCTGGGTCGCCTCGTAGTCGGGGACACCACTCGATCCGAGCGCATCGCCGCTCGACAGCATGTGGTGATGGGCCGGGATCGGTGTCTCCGGTGTCGGGCGGGTGGTCAGATCGTGCGCCATGCTCACCGCTTCACCGGTTCGCACGAGCGTCGCAGCCCGGGTGCGATGCTGGTCGGTGAGGTGGTTCAATGCCCCACGCTCGTCGTCGTCGCCCCATCGACCCCAGTTCTTGACGGTCTGGAAGATCTGTTCGAGCTCGTCTGTGGAGGGCAGAACGAGTGGTTGATCGAGAGAACCGCCGGCAGTTGACATCGGGGCACGGTCTAGGGGAATGCTCTCGTGGTGTCAAGCCCGGCGTCCGACGCGAGACTGTCGGCCATGGACCCAAAACGCCTGGAAGACGCCGTCGATCGCGTCGAGATCCGCGCCCTGCACGATGCCTACGCGGACATCGTCTCCCGTCGCCGATGGGCGGATCTGAACGATGTGTTCCTCCCTGACACAGTGCTGGATCTCGACCTTCGAGACCGCACGCTGTCGTACACGGGGCCGCAAGCGATCGGCGACTTCATCGGCGAAATGCTTCAGCAATTCGAGTTCTTCCAGTTCGGAATCCTCGGTACTCGCGTCCATCTGCGCAGCGGCGGCAACGCCGACCGCGCCGCGGCGCGGATGTACATGACCGAGCTGCGCCAGACGCCGGCCGGCCACTGGTCCACCATCTACGGCGTCTACCACGACCGACTTGCACGGGTCGACGGTCAATGGCGGTTCGCCCACCGGACGTATCATTCGCTTGCCCGCCGGAACATGCCGGCGGCGCTGTTCGATTTTCCCGACGAGATCCACATCGATCAGCTCTGATCAGCAGCGGGCGATCGCGTTCAGCATCCCGCTTCCGGCGCGGTCCAGACGGTGTCGACCGGCGTTCCGAGCGTCGCGTCCTTGAACACCGGTTGGATGCGGATCGCGCGGATTCCACCGGACGGGACACGGGTCGGCGTGTACTGCGTGAACTCCGGCGCGGTCATCACCGCGAACTGCGTGAAGGAGGTATCGAACTGTTCGAACGAGAATGCGTACCATGCGAGATTGTCGAGGTTTCCCGGCCACACCGGGCGAAGCGACCACCCGGCGCCGGGGACCGGACACGTCGCACTGAACCCGGCCTTGGTCAGATCGAGCACCGTGGTCGTCGTTGCTTCGACCACGGAACCTGGCGACGAGTTCTTCGTCGGTGACGTGGTCGTGGTCGTGCTGGCAGCCGCCTTCTCGGCGTTGAGCCGGTTCGTCTCGGACGTCCGCGACAGCCTCCACACCACGAGCACAGTGGCGGCTGCGAGGGCACCACCGAGCACGAGATACACGGCACGGCGGGCCCAACGGCGATCGACAGGCTCCCTGACCGGGGAGCCCGTGGGGTCGACACCGATCGGCGGAATCGTGCTGATCGCTGGAACCGGAGCACCCGGGACCACGACGGTCTGCCCGGTGATCTGTCCGGCCGGAGGCTTTCCGACCATTGGCCCGGTCCAGAACGTCTCGTCGTCCACCGCAGCGAGTGCCGCTTCAGGACTCAGGGCCGCGACCTGTGCCACCGAGTCGAAGGGCACGACGGGCACGACCGGAACCACGGGCGCAACCACCGGCTCGCTTCCTGCGCGTCGCGGCGTGGTCAGCTTGGTTGCTGCCTCCGTGACACGGCCGACTTCCACCGCCGACATCGTTGCGTGCGTCGATCGCACGATCGTGTGCAACACCGACGTCCGACAGACGATCACGGTGCCCAGCGTGGTCACCGGCTGGGGCAGAACAGCATCGACGAAGCACATCACCGCGATGACTTCACGACCCAGCAGACCGCCGAGGGTTTCCGCTTCCCAGGCCAACGTCTCCAACTTGTCGACGATCGGAAAACGTCCGTGCCACAACATCTTCTTGCTGTAGACGAGGTGGCCCGAGTACTTCTTCGCGTCGACGAGGTAGATGCCGCCGGCGCTGATCACGAGGTGGTCGAGCCGGCCCTCGGTGCCCGGTAGCCGAAGGTCGTGCAACACGGTGAACCCGGACGGCAGCTCGGCGAGTTTCTTGCCGATCGACCCCTCCCGCTCCGCTCCCGTCTCCCAGGCCGTTGCCTGACGGCCCAACTTGTCCGCGCGCGAACGCAGGCGATCGGCTTTCTGCTGCGCCGACGCGCCTCCACCTGTGACCTTCCATTTTCCGGGCATCGAGGCACCTTGCGTGAATGTTCGGCGAGTCCGACTGGCAATCGTAGGGCCTCAGCGCTCCACCGACCACGCCATCGCCCCTGATGTCGGCGTGAGGTGGAGCAGTGTCGGCGCCGAGCTCCACTGGTACGTTCCGACGATGGACGACTTCGCAGGACGTGTTGCGGTGATCACAGGGGCTGCGAGCGGAATCGGCCTCGCCTACGCGCAGTGTCTCGGCCGACTGGGCATGCACCTCGTGCTCGCGGACATCGAGGAATCAGCTCTGCAAGGCGCAGTGGAGCAGCTCCCGACGGCGGCGCCATCGGTGCTCACCGTGGTCACCGATGTCAGCGATGCTTCGTCTGTTCAGGACCTCGCCGATCGCACCTTCGCCGAACATCGAACGGTGCATCTGCTCTGCAACAACGCCGGCGTCAGCGTCACCCGATCGCTCCTCACGGCCACATCGGCAGATTGGACGTGGATGCTGGGTGTGAATGTGTGGGGCGTCATCCACGGCGTCCAGAGCTTCGTGCCGACGATGATCGAGCGGGGCGAGCCCGGGCATGTCGTCAACACCTGCTCGATCGCGAGTTGGACGGTGATGCCGGGCTACGGCATGTACTCGACCACCAAGCACGCGACGGCCGCTATCTCCGAAGCACTGCTCGGCGATCTGCTCGCCGTCGCCTCGCCGATCGGTGTCACAGCGGTCTGCCCGTCCCTCGTCAGGACCAGGCTGTTCAGCTCGGATCGCAACCGTCCGAACGACTTCGACGGTCACGACTCGGGCAGCACGGACATGGCCGAACAGGACCGAATCGACGCGATCACCGAGGGCATCCAGACGCCGGAAGACATCGCCGAGGCAATGATCGCCGGCGTGCGCGCCGATCGCCTGTGGGTCTTCCCGAACCGTGAGCGACTCGACATCGTTCGCCGCCGTTTCGACAGTGTGCTGGCCGTCCCGGACAGAGCCCGGACAGGGCCCGGACAGACCCCGAGTAGAACAGATCGATGAAGTTCTCGTTCTCCCTCCCCGTGCTGCGTGACGCGGCCGCCCGCGATCCGTTCCATCAGACGTACGACCTGGCGACGATCGCCGAGGCCAGCGGCTTCGACACAGCGACGATCGGTCACCATCACTTCATGCCCGGCAACATGAGCGACCCGCTCACACTGATGGCGACCGTCGCTGTTCGCACTGATGTTCTGCGGGTCGGAACCGGCATTTTCCAGTTGCCCATCCACAACCCCGTCCGAGTCGCAGAACAGGTGGCGACGATCGATCAGATCTCGGGCGGCCGGGTTTCGCTGGGTGTCGGAATGGGTTGGTGGCCGCTCGAATACGAAGTCCACGGCTCGGTCTTCGCTGAGCGCGGAGCGCGCATGGAGGAGGCCTTGCAGATCCTGAAGCTCGTCTGGACCACCGAGAACGCCACCTTCGACGGGCGGTTCACCCGCTTCGAGAACCTCACCGTGTACCCGCGGCCCGTGCAGTCTCCGCACCCTCCGTTGTGGGTGGCCGGCGTCGCTCGGCCCGCGGTCGAACGGGCGGCCCGACTCGGCGACGCCTGGTTGTGGGGCCCCGTGCAATCACTCGCCGCCGGTGGACGATGCCTCGACGTCTACAGGTCTGCAGCGGCCGATGTCGGCCGACCTGCCGACTGGATTCTGCGCCGTTTCGCGTGGCTCGGCACCGACCGACGAGTGATCGAAGAAGAGGTCCTGCCGGCCTATGTGGCCGGCCTCGTCGACCATTGGCGCGAGAGCGCAGAGGATCGCGAAGAACTGGAACTGTTCGCGCGCATGGATTCCGGAGAACAGGTCAGCGCCCAGGAGATCGCCACCGACCGCCTGCTGTGGGGAACCCCGACCGACGTCATCGGACAGATCCAGAGGTATCGCGAGGTGACGGGCTGCCAGCACATCCACGCCGCGTTCGGAGCCGGCCTGCCGGCAGGAGCCGGCGACCGCTCGACGCTGGGTGAGTTCGCAGAGATCGCCGAGATGCTGCGACTCTTCGGCCGCGAGGTCATCCCGGCGTTTCGTTGAACGATCCGATTCTCCTGAACCGCGACGTCAATTGGCCGTGGGCGCTGGGCACAATGGTGGAGGGGGCGGAACCCCTGACCCGAACACATTGGAATCCTGCCTCATGCACTCCCCCTCGTCCCACACGTCCACACTGCGGTGTGCGCTGCTGATCGGCGCTCTCGTCGCCGGCGCCGCTGCATGCAGTAGCAGCAAAGCCGCATCGTCCCCCAGCGCATCCAACGCAGCCGTCTCATCGTCGCCCGCCACGACGGTGAAGTCGACGACGACATCGGCGGCGACCAAGAACACCGGACTCACGACCTCCACGACATCGACCACCGTTGCATCCACCGATACCACCGCTCCCGCTTCGACCACGACGGTTCCAGCAGTGCCCGTCTATCCGCTCACCGGCGTGCCGGTGGACGACCCCGCTTCAGCGGCTCGTCCGGCTCTCGTCGTCAAGATCGACAACGCTTCTGCCGCCCGGCCGCAGAGTGGCTTCAACGAAGCCGACATCGTCATCGAGGAGATCGTCAACGACAACCTGACACGATTCGCGATGATCTTCCAGAGCGGCGGCAGCGATCCGGTCGGCCCGATCCGCTCCGGCCGGATCCAGGACATCGACTTGTTCACTGCGCTGAACCATCCCCTCTTCGCGTGGAGTGGCGGCAACAAGACGGTGACCGACAGAATCGATGCCAGTGAGTTGATCAACATCGGCCCGTCGAAGGCAGACCTCTACTTCCGCACCAGCGACAAGCAGGCTCCCCACAACCTGTATTCGACGACGGAGCGGTTGTACACGAAGGCCGTTCCGGGGTCGACGCCGGTCCCGCAGCAGTTCCAATACCGTGCCGTCGGAACCGCCCCTGCGGGTGTGCCGAGTCCGGGACTGGGCCTCGGGCTCGACAGCGTCAACGTGAACTGGGACTGGGATGCCGCCAGTGGCCTCTACCGTCGCAAGATGGGAGGGCGCGAGCACGACGATGCCAACAGTGGTCAGGTCACGACGAACAACGTGGTGGTCCTGGCGATGGACTATCTGCCCGGCATCTCCGACAGTCCGGACGCTCAGACGATCGGAACCGGCGAGGCATTCGTGCTGAGCGGTGGCAACTATGTCCACGGGACGTGGGAACGCGACGATGCGCACAAGCCGTTCACGCTGAAAGCAGACGACGGAACGCCGATTCTCCTGCAGCCGGGTCGCACGTTCATCGAGCTACCGCGGGTCGGTCACACGCTGGTCACTCAGGGCTGACCGTCGACCAGACGGCGTACAGAGGATCGCCGCGCGTGTCGCGGGGCGTTCGCAGTTCGACGGACGGCTCGCTCCATCCCCCGCTGCGTCGGAAGTATTCGGCCACGATCTGCACGCGCCCGCGCTCGCTGTTGGCCAGCCAGCCGTGCACCGCCTTGGTCGGGAAGCATCGATTCGAGAACGTGCAGACGAACGTCCCGTTGGCGACCAGCACCCTGCGCACCTCGGCGAAGACATCGAGCGGGCGGGTCAGATAGTCCACTGACACGCAGCAGGTGACGGCATCGAAGCGGTGATCGGCGAACGGAAGCACGGGGTCGGCGTTGAGGTCATGGACGACCGATGCGGTGGCCATCGTGTTGTTCGAGAGTTCGAACGCGTTCATACCGAGGACCACCAGTTCGGTCGGCGGATGCTCGAAATGGGAGATCCACGACGACATCACGTCGAGCACGCGCCCCGTCAGCCCGAGTTCGGTGTACAGCGAACCGACCGCAGCGATCGCACGGTCGTCGATATGGGTCAACAGCCGGTCGGGTACGTAGAAACGGTCGTCCGGTGTCTCGTCGGTCCGGCGGAAGAATCCACTCGGGAAGCTGTCGTGCAGATCGACCGGGTCGGTGGGCATCGACTGATCGTCGCGCACGTGTGACGTCGGCGCTAGGTTCGCAGGATCGGCGTCTCCACCACAGCACCCAGCTACGACGCTGTCGTCATCGGTTCGGGACCGAACGGCCTGAGCGCTGCAATCACACTCGCCGAGGCCGGGCGATCGGTGCTCGTGCTGGAGGGTGCGGCGACGGTCGGTGGCGGGACTCGTTCGGCAGAGCTGACACTGCCCGGTTTCGTGCACGACGTGTGTGCAACAGTCCATGCTCTCGGCGCAGCATCGCCGGCACTCCAGCGGATGGGTCTCGAGCGCCACGGTCTCGAGTGGGCGCATCCCGAGATCGCCCTCGCCCACCCGCTCGACGACGGTAGCGCCGGGGTACTGGAGCGCTCGCTCGACCGGACAGCCGACGGACTCGGTCGAGACGGCCGTTCGTGGCGTCGGCTGTTCCAGCCGCTCCTGCGCGATTGGGAGGCGCTGATCCCGCAGATTCTCGGTCCGATCGTCAGCGTCCCACGGCATCCGTTGGTGCTCGCCCGATTCGGGGTCAACGCGCTCGTTCCCGCCTCGATCATGCAGCGGCGATTCGACACTCGACAGGCCGCGGCACTGTTCGGAGGGTGTGCCGCGCACGCGTTCTTGCCGTTGACGCATCCCCTCACCTCGGCGTTCGGGATCAGTCTCGCGCTCGCCGGTCACGCTGTCGGCTGGCCCGTCGCCAGAGGCGGATCGCAGGTGCTCGCCGACGCCATGGCAGCGCGTCTGATCGAGCTGGGAGGGGAGATACGAATCGGTTCGCCGGTGCGCTCGATGGCCGATCTGCCGAGTCATCGCGTCGCGCTCTTCGACACGAACCCGGCTCAGCTCGAACACATCGCCGGTGATCTGCTGCCGTCGACGTACCGCCGCCGGCTCTTGCGATTCCGTCACGGCCCCGCCGCGTTCAAGATCGACTACGCACTCGACGGGCCTGTGCCGTGGACCAACGAGGCGTGTCGGCGGGCCGGCACGGTGCACGTCGGTGGGACGTTCTCTGAAATCCAGTCGGCGGAGGCCGATGCCGGTTGCGGACGGATGCCTGACAGGCCGTTCGTCCTGGTCGTTCAACAGAGCGTGTTCGATCCCACCCGTGCCCCGGCCGGCAAGCACACGTTGTGGTCATATGCGCATGTACCCCACAACTCACCGATCGATGCGACCGACGCGCTCGAACGGCAGATCGAACGGTTCGCACCCGGCTTCCGCGACCTCGTTCTCGCCCGGCACGTGACGACCCCTGCCGGCTTCGAGGCGTACAACCCCAACTACGTCGGTGGTGACATCGGGGGGGGCGCACACAGCGGGGGCCAGCTGGTCTTCAGGCCGACGTTCGGCCTGCATTCGTACGTCACCCCGAATCCGTCGCTGCTGCTCTGTTCGGCCTCGACTCCCCCCGGTGCCGGCGTTCACGGGATGGGGGGATACCACGCAGCCCGTCGTGCCCTCTCCGGCGTCCTTGGCTGAGTCCGCAGATGTTTCGTGAACACCCCCCGGGGGAAAGGGATTTGCACGGCGACCAAGAAGGTGACCATGGCCGAACTGACCACGACCTCTCATGCAATACTCGGGCTCCTCGCCCGGCGCGACTACACCACGTACGAACTGGCGCAGCAGATGCAGCGCAAGTTGCACTTCGTCTGGCCTCGCGCGGAACGCAAGCTCTACGAGGAACCGAGGCGGTTGGTAGAAGCTGGATTCGCGACATCGATCAAGGACATGATCGGCCGCCGTGCCCGCACCATCTACTCGATCACGCCGGAAGGCCGCGACGAACTGAAGCGTTGGCTCTCGACCCCCATCGAACCTCCGACCCTCGAGTTCGAGGGAATGGTCAGGGTGATGTTCAGCGACACTGGTGATGTCGACTCGTTGCGCGCCAGCCTGAAGCGGATCGACGACCAGGCAACGTCAGAGCGGACGCGGTACGAGACGACCACGGACGCAGCCAATCGAAAGAGTGGCAGCACATTCCGCAATCCCGGTCCGGACCAACGGTCGCTCGAAATGCTGTCGCGACGGTTCATGCACGACCACTACGAGCGGATGGGCGAGTGGGCTCGGTGGGCAATGGGCGAGGTCGATGCTTGGGACAATGCGTCCGCTCGGGTCGAGGAGCACCGCCCCGCTGTGTAGCAGCTGCCGTGCAGAGCTGCCGGGTCAGATGCTGCCGGAGAGTTCCGTGGCTGTCGTCTCGATCGACGAATAGGGCAGGTGGGCGAAGAAGTTGTCGGCTTGCTTGACCAGCTTGCGGATCGCAACGTAGTTCGCGCCACCCCCGACCATCGCCCCGACGCCCAACGGCAGGGCAGTGCCGAGAGCGATCGCTCCACGCCTGGTGCCGTAACGACGCACGAGCATCCTGCTGAGCGCGCCGTTGACGGCGCGCAGCGTCGCGATCGACAGGTTCGCCTTCTTGCTGTTCGTCTGGCTGTTGTCCATCTGTGGCAGGCCCAGGTTGGCGCCCATCTGATTGGCGATGTTCGAGAAGCCCTGCCGGGCCGTGCTGCCGAAGATCAACACGGCAAGGACCCATGCCTTGCGCTCGTCGTCGGTGGGCGTCGGCCGACCGTGCAGTGCGGCGATCGTCAGGATCAGATCCCCCGACCGCGCGGTGAACCAACCCAACTCTGCAGTGGCGGCCATCAGCGTCCCAGCGGTGCCGACGAGCGGCGTGGCAGCGGCGACGCCGGCAGCAGCACCGATGGCACCGAGTTCTCGTGCGAATGAATCGGACAATGCCTTGATCTTCTCGGGCCGGACATCGCCCGGTAGTGCTTCGGCGCGAGTGACCGCCGCGTCCCAGCGGGCGCTCGTCGCCTTCTCCACACCGGCCATCATCGTGCGCGCCAGTGTCTCGGCATCCATCGCCGAGAGCCGTTGCACATACGCCGAAACCGGTCGCACGACGCGCCTGTCGAGGTAGTCGCGCGGACTGAACGACGATCGCTGGCGATCAGGCATCGACACATGTGTACCACCGATTTCGCGTTATGGTCGGGCGCATGACCGGCCCCACCGAGACGCTCGGAAGCACCGAGTTCAGCCTGGACGACATCGAACAGTACCGGCGCGAGCTGACGGGATACTGTTACCGAATGCTCGGTTCGGTGTTCGAGGCCGACGATGCTGTACAGGACACGATGGTCCGAGCATGGAAGGCGATCGACCGCTTCGAAGGCCGGTCATCGCTGCGTTCGTGGCTGTACCGCATCGCCACGAACGCATGCCTCGACATGCTGCGATCACGCCGGCGCCGTGCACGGCCGATGGACATGGGTCCGTCGTCCAAAGCCGACGGCGTGCTCCCGGCGATGATGGCGGAAAACGTGTTCGTCGAGCCGATCCCCGATGCCCGAGTGCTGTCGGACCGGGCCGACCCGGCCGAGATGGCATCCACTCGCGAGACGATCCGGCTCGCCTTCGTCTCGGCGCTCCAGTATCTGCCTGCCCGCCAACGTGCGGTTCTGATCCTGCGCGAGGTCCTGCGTTGGGAGGCAACCGAGGTCGCCGACCTCCTCGACACGACGGTTGCGTCGGTGAACAGTGCGCTGCAGCGAGCTCGCGCCACCTTGGCGGCACGCAATCTCGATGAGTTCTCGACCAGCGCCGACACCTCTGACATGGCCGACGAGCAGCAAGCACTGTTGGCACAGTACGTGGACGCATTCGAGCGTTACGACATCTCTCGGCTGGTCACCCTGCTGCATGCCGATGCCGTGATGTCGATGCCGCCATACCCGCTGTGGCTGGTCGGGCCAACCGAGATCGGCCGCTTCTTCCTCGGAACCGGCCACGAGTGCAAAGGCTCGCGAACCGTGGCCACTGCCGCGAACGGCACCGCCGCATATGGCACCTACCGGGTCGATCCCGACGGTGGTTGGGCGCCCTGGTCACTGTTGGTCATCGAGATCCGGGGCGAGAAGGTCAGTGAACTGAGCAGCTTCCTCGACACCAAGTTGTTCGGTGTGTTCGGCCTGCCCGATCATCTCGACTGACGAGCGACGACGACTGATGGCATCTCCAGATCTCGGCGTCGATCTCTCCCTGCTCGCGGCATGGATGGATCGACGCGGCCTCGGTCATGGTCCGCTCGTCGATCCGCAGTTGATCACCGGTGGCACGCAGAACGTCCTGCTCCGGTTCCGCCGGGATGATCGCGCGTACGTGTTCCGCCGTCCGCCTGCCCACAAGCGAGCCAACAGTGACGAGACGATGCGACGTGAGGCACGGATCCTTGCTGCGCTCGCTGGCACTGACGTCGTCCATCCTGCGCTGATCGGTGCGGAGTCCGACGAGACAATTCTCGGAGC
This sequence comes from Actinomycetota bacterium, assembly GCA_043746045.1. Lineage (GTDB taxonomy): Bacteria > Actinomycetota > Acidimicrobiia > Acidimicrobiales > Ilumatobacteraceae > WLMZ01. The sequence goes on from JAYTRT010000464.1 coordinate 13,416, forward strand.
CGCATTCTTTCTGATGGAACCGATCGACGGATTCAACGCGACGCTCGGTCTGCCTGAACCACACGCGTCTGACCAGGCGATGCAACGCTCGATGGGATTGTCGATGGCCGACGCCATCGCCGCGCTCGGACGCGTCGATTTCCGGGCCGTCGGCCTGTCCGATTTCGGCAAGCCGGATCACTGGCTCGAACGACAGGTCGAGAGATGGCGGTCGCACCTCCGCTCGTACGACGGGATCGACGGCTACACCGCCGGGCAGGTCCCGGGCGTCGAGCACGTCGCCGACTGGCTGGATGCGAACCGTCCCGCCACATGGAGCCCCGGATTGATCCACGGTGACTTCCATTTCGCGAATGTGCTGATCCGCAAAGATCGCGGAGAGCTCGCGGCAGTCGTCGACTGGGAATTGGCAACCGTCGGCGATCCGCTGCTCGATCTCGGTCACCTGCTGGCGACGTGGCCCACTCAGGGCAGTGTCGGCGGCAGCCTGGCCGGCCTCGCGCTCCCCACCGCGGACGAGGTCGTTGCTCGATACGCGCTCGGCAGCACGCGTGATCTGTCGAACGTGCACTGGTACCAGGTGTTGGCGTGCTACCGGCTCGGCATCATCCTCGAGGGCACCAACGCGCGCGCTGATGCCGGACTGGCTCCGCGGGAAACCGGCGACCTGCTACACGCTCACACCTTGGGTTTGTTCGACCAGGCCCACGAATTGATCGCCGCATCTACTGCTGCGCACACGTGATCACGTCGGGGACGAGGGTCGAGACGGCGCGAGCTGCGCCATCAGCGGTGAAGTGGTAGCCGTCCTGATACCAGTGGAACGTCGGATCACTGCGGATCACCGAACGCAGGTCGCTGACGCACGGGCGCTGTAACAGGACATCGGCGAGGAGATCGGCTGTGTGCGGCTGAGCCCACCGCAGCGGCACGGCATCCGTCGACAGGGGCTGATAGGTGGTCCACAGCACGTGAGTTCC
>JAYTRT010000465.1:0-14369 GCA_043746045.1 Actinomycetota bacterium
GTGGTGTCGTCTCGCGATCCGTGCATCATCGAGTCGACGACCTGCGCGCGGCCGCCGAGGTCGGCGATCGCCCGATGGGCAAGGTGGTGCGGATCCGGGGCGAGCAGCACACGATCTGCACCACTCTCGAGCGCCGCGACGACAGCTCGCCTGACCACATCGATCTTCGAGCTGTCCGAGGTGTGGCTCGCTGCACTGACGAGGCGGCGAATGTCCTTGCCGGCAATCGGGTTGACGATGACCCCGACGATGCCACGCATCGGTCAGCCGCCGACCAGTGGGCGGGCGAGCACATCGCGGATACCGGCTTCGATCGAGAGCGCGTCGGGCACGTAGTACCGTTCCAGGGCCGGGCTGAACGGGACAGGCGAGAACGGGGCCGCGACACGGCGCACCGGTGCATCGAGGTAGTCGAACGCCTCTTCTTGGATCTGCGCGGCGATCTCCGCGCCGAGGCCGCCGAAGCGGACTGCCTCGTGCACCACGACCACTCGATTTGTGCGCTTCACCGACGCGACGATCGTCGCTGTGTCGAGCGGCTGCAGCGTGCGCGGATCGATGACCTCACAATCGATGCCGTCGGCGGCCAGTTTCTCCGCCGCGACCAGTGACTCGTTGAGCATCCGTCCGTACGCGATCACCGTCACGTCGGCGCCGGGCCGGGCGATGTGCGCGAGTCCCAATGGGATCTCGTAGTTGTCCTCGGGCACGATGCCACTCATCCCGAGCAGTCGTTTGTGCTTGACCATCACGGTCGGGTTGTCCTCGCGGATGCAGGCGGTCATCAGACCCTTCATGTCGTACGGGTTCGAGGGGTACACCACCTTCAGTCCCGGGATGTGGCAGAGCAGCGCTTCCAGCGATTGGCTGTGTTGAGCGGCGGCTGAAAGGCCCGCTCCGCCTGCGGTCGTGATGGTCAACGGCAGGGTGGCGGTTCCGCCGAACATGTACTTCAACTTTGCCGCCTGATTGACGATCTGATCCATCGCCACGCACACGAAGTCCATGAACATGAGGTCGACGATGGGTCGCAGTCCGGTGACGGCTGCGCCGATCCCGAGACCCACGATGGCTTGTTCGCTGATCGGGGTGTCAACGACACGATCGGGGCCGAACACCGCCTGCAACCCGGCGTATGTGCCGAAGACTCCGCCGAACGCGCCGATGTCCTCGCCGGCTGCGAACACGTTGTCGTCGGCCTCCATCGCCTGGCGGACGGCCTCGTTGAATGCAGCTGCGTAGGTCAACTTGCGGTCGCTCACGAGGCGCTCCGTCCCGTGCTCGAGGTGGAAGCCGTCGCTGCCGGTTTCGCGGTGTAGATGTCGACCATCAGCTGGTCGGGCTCCGGGTACGGGCTGTCCTCGGCAAACGCGATCGCCGCGGTGATGTCGTCGCGCAGGTCGGCCCACACCTGCTCGAGCTCGGCTGGCGACGCGGTGCCGACGTCGATCAGCCGTTCCTCGAACGAGAAAATGGGATCTCGCTCCTTCCACATCGCGACCTCGTCGTCGGTGCGGTACTTGAGACCGAGGTTCTGAACGCCGTGGTGATTGTAGAACCGGTAGGTCTTGGCCTCGATCAGGGACGGCCCGCCGCCGGCTCGAGCTCTGGCGACGGCCTCCAGCGTAGCCTCGTGCACGGCCACGACGTCCATGCCGTCGACGATGATGCCGGGCATGCCGTAGCCGACGGCACGGTCGACGATGTCGGTGATGGCCATCGTCTTGTCACGACGAGTGAACTCGCCGTACTCGTTGTTCTCGCAGGCGAACACGATCGGCAGGTGCAACGCGCACGCCATGTTCGCTGCTTCGTGGAACGCGCCGATGTTTGTCGCACCGTCACCGAGGAACGCGACTGCGACCTGGCCGCGCTTGCGGTACTTGTTCGCGAACGCTGCGCCGACGGCGATGGGTGAGCCGGCGCCGACGATGCCGTTGGCGCCGAGCATGCCGAGGGACAGGTCGCTGATGTGCATCGACCCTCCCTTGCCCTTGCAGTAGCCGGTCGCCTTGCCCATCAGCTCCGCCATCATCCGGTTGAAGTCGCCGCCCTTGGCGACGAGGTGCCCGTGACCCCGGTGCGTCGACGTGATGTGGTCGTCGTCGTTGAGTGCGGTGCACACGCCCGACGCCACAGCTTCCTCGCCGACGTAGAGGTGCAAGAAGCCGGGAAGTTTGGCCGCCTCGGCCAACCGTCCCGCCGCTTCCTCGAACAGGCGGATCCGCACCATCCGCCGATGGAGGTCCATCTGGACATCTCGGGTGAGTTCCATGTCTGGTCCTTCTCCTTCTCTCGGTCGCTCAGCTGGTTTCGCCGCGTGCCCAGCGCAGCGATCGTCGTAACAGGTCGTAGTACGTGGGCTTGCCCCATGAGCACCGCTCGATGCGCGGGTAGTAATCGAGCACGGGTGTCATGTCGTAGTGGCCGCGGCAGTGGCCGAGGGTGTTGTAGAGGACGCTTCCTCGACCGAGGTCGCGCAGGTACATCACGAAGTGCTGCGAGTCGGCGGTGGTCCAGTCGTCCTCGACGAAGCCCGTGGCGATGCCCTGCCACGTCGTGTGCAGCAGCGGTCGGAGTCCGGCGCGGTCGGCGTACTCGCTGAGGTAAAGCTCGTCGTCGGTCTCGAAGCGTTCGACACCGGCGACCAACCAATGGTCGGGCTCGCTCACCTCGACGGCGTACGGCTGGATCGGCGGATGGGCGATGAACTGGCTACCGAGTGTGTCCGCCCACAGCGGGAACACCCGTGGCGAATCGACCCCGTGCTCACCGCCGAGGTCCAGCGCGGCATTGGTGCCGTGCAACGCAACCCAACGCCCACCGCTTTCCACCCAGGCACGGATGCGGGTCTGCGCATCGAGCGAAGGGCGGACGTCGCAGGTGTAACTGACGAGGATGCTCCCGTTGGCGATCGACTCGGAGTCCTCGTAGTCCGGCTGGACGCGAACGCGGAACTCGTCGTGCTCGGCGAGCAACGCGAGCAGCTCGCTCCGAGCGAAATCGATGTCGTGGTACTTGCCGCCGGCGACGAGCGTGACGTCGATGCGCGTACCGTGTCGGGTGACCACGTTCGACGGCCTCTAGAAATCGACGCGCTTGAGGAAGCCGCCGTCGACCGTGAGGTTGACGCCGTTGACGTGGCTTGCCCTCGCGCTGGCGAGGAATGCCACCGCGTCGGCCACGTCCTGGGCGACGCCGAGCCGTCCACCTGGATGGCACTTCTCGGTCGCTTCGTAGAACGCTGCCATCCGCTGTTTGATCCCATCCCAGTCGCCGCCCTCGATGAAGATCGGGCCTGGAGACACCACGTTGCAGCGCACGCCTTTGGCGCCCAGCGTCTGCGCCTGGCCCAGGGTCCAGTTGGTCACGGCGGACTTGAACGCGCTGTAACTGTTCGATCCGCTGGCGAAGTGCTCGGCGGTCGCAGTGGTGCCGATGCTGATCACTGCTCCGCCTCCGTCGACGAGCGCCGGCGTCGCTGCGTCCACGCCGTGGACGAGCGCCATCAGATCGATCTGGAAGTTCTTCTCCCAACCGTCGAGGGATCGCGCCGGCTTGCCCGATGTGTTGTGCACGTAGATGTCGATCCCGCCCAGCGCAGTGGCAGACCGTTCGACCCATGCGCGCAGGCTCGCCGAGTCCGCCGCGTCGACGGCCGAACCGACCGCCGTGCCGCTCGCTGACAGCTGCTCGAGCGCCGAGTCGACGTCGTCGGCAGTCCGTGCGCAGATCGCCACCGAGGCGCCTTCGGCGAGCAGCGTCTCGGCGATCGCTCGTCCGATACCTTTCGTCGAGCCGGTGATGAGTGCACGCTTGCCATTCAGTCCGAGATCCATCTCAGCCCCCCAAGAGTCGTTTGTTGGTGTCGACCACAGAATTAATCATGTGATCAGTTATTTCATCATGTCAGACCGGCGGCGGCAAATCGACACGCCACATGAGAACGACGTTCGTTGTCGATCGGATCAGTGCGGGATGTCTCTCCACGGCACGTCCTTGTCGACGCGCGGTTCACCCGGCAGGCCGAGGACTCGCTCACCGATGATGTTGCGCTGCGTCTCGTCGGAGCCGCCGGCGATGCGATACCCGGGGGCCCCGAGGACGTGCTCGCCCCAGGCGTACGTGCCCCACTCGCCGTTGTCGGCGACGAGGCGGGCCCCGAGAATGACCGAGACGACATCCGATGTCAGACGCATGCCCTCGGTCCACAACAGCTTGCCGAGTGATCCCTCCGGCCCGGCCGCCGCGCCAGCCCGACGGAGATCGGCCGCGCGACGATTGACGAAACCCTCCAGACGATGATGCGTGTAGGCGCGCATCAGTTGCTGGCGCATCGTCGGGTCTGCCGTGACACCCATTGCCTCGGCGGTTGCGAGCACCTGCCGCCACGAACCCCCGACCCGGGCGCCCGCACCTCCGCCGGAATCGGAATGGTCGCGTTCGAAACCAAGTGTGGTCAGCGCGACCTTCCAGCCCTCTCCGACGGGTCCGAGGCGCATCGAGTCGGCGACGCGCACATCGTTCATGAACACCTCGTTGAACGAGGACCCGCCGCTCATCTGCTTGATCGGACGGATCTCGATCCCCGGGAGATCGAGGGGGATGATGAACGCGGTCATGCCCTTGTGCTTGGCGACATCGGGATCATGACGGGCGATCAACTCACCCCACTCGGAGAACTGTGCACCCGAGCTCCACACCTTCTGACCGTTGACGACCCACTCGTCGCCGTCGCGCTCGGCCCGGCAGCCGAGCGAGGCGAGGTCGGAGCCGGCGCCGGGTTCGGAGAACAGCTGACAGCACAGCTCCTCCGCGGCGAGGAACTTGCCGACGAGGGCCTTCTTCTGGGCGTCGGTTCCGTAGCGTTCGATCGTCGGTGCGACGAGGCGGGTGGTGACGCTGTGTGTCTCGTGCGCCGTCGGCGTTTGAACCGTTGCTTCCAGCTTGGCGAACGCACGGGCGTACGAGCGGTCGAGGCCGAGTCCGCCGTACTCCTCCGGTGCCGTGATCGCGTGGTACCCGCGGGTGGCCTTGAGCATCGTCCACGCCTTGATCCGCTCGAGCAGTTCGCGCTCTTCGGCGAACGACAGCGAGTGGAACACGGACACGCTGAACTCGCCGTCGCCCCACACCAGCGCGTCGTCGCTCGCTTGCGACCGCGCCAGTGTGTGCTCGCGGAGCCACTCCCCGGCGTGGTGCGTGAATTCCTCGATCGTCGGTGCTGACATGTCCACGGATATTAATTGATCAAGCGATCAGTATTCGAATCGGCCCGCTTCTGGGCCATACTTGTCAGGTGAAAAAGAAGACCAAGGCAGCGCCCCGACTCGGCAGGCCCCCAGCGACTGACTCGGCCGACACTCGACAGCGGATCCTCGACATCGCCCGCCTCGCGTTCGCCGCGCGCGGCTACGACGGGTCGACCAATCGCAGCCTCGGGGCCGACGCCGGCGTCACCGCCGGTGCCATCTACCACTACTTCGGATCCAAATTGGATCTGTACATCGCCGTGCACGACGACGTCCAAGCGCTCGTCTACACGCAGTTCGCCGATGCGATCAGCGAGCCGCCGACCTTTCGCACCAAGATCGACGCGGTCCTCGAGGCGGCGCACGAGATGAACAAGAAAGACCCGTCGCTGGCCCAGTTCCTCGGTGCGCTCCGGGTCGACATGCGCCGCAATCCCGAGTTGAAGCAAGCGCTTCAGCACACGGCTGTCGCGCGTGCGGAGTTCTTCGACCGGATCGTCGACCACGGAGTCGCCACCGGCGAGATCGACCCGTCACAGCGCGCCGAGGTCAGCGCGCTCGTGCTCGTACTGCTCATCGGTCTCACGGACGCGGTATCCGGCAACCCGGCCACCCATCGGCGTGCCGTCGACGCGATCAAGGCGCTGCTCGAGGGCAAGCTGCTCCGCGACGTCGTCTGATCCGGCCCGCGCCCAGCCTGAACGTCGGCCGGCATCGTTTCTCAGACGAGCGTCCAACCGCCATCGACGACGAGGGTGTGCCCGGTGACGTATGACGAGGCTTCGGCGCTGAGGAAGAGAACAGCCCGGGCGATGTCCTCGGGTTTGCCGAAGCGACCGAGCGGGATGTTGCTCGAGCGCTGCTTCATCATCGGGCCCATCAGGCCAGTGACCGACGAGTCGACCGGCCACAGCGGTGGCAGCTCGCCCGAGTGCATCTTGGCAAGCGTCGACACCGGGACGTTGCCCGGCGCGACGCCGTTGACGCGGATGCCGTGCGGTGCCAGGTCGACCGCGAGCGATCGGGTGAAGTGGATGACAGCAGCCTTGGCCGAGTCGTAGCCGGTGCCGAGGCACGCCATCATCCCGTCGACGGACGAGATGTTGATGATCGACCCGGATCTCGGAGTGGCACCCTGGACCATCGCCGACGCCGCTGCTTTCGAGCAGTTGAACACCCCGGCGAGGTTGATGTCGATCGAGCGTTGCCACGACGCGTGCGATTGGTCGAGGATGCTGCCGGCCTCTCGATAGGTGCCGGCGTTGTTGACGAGCAGATCGAGGCCGTCGAGCCCGGCGATCGCGGCATCGGCGCTGGCTGGGCTGGTCACATCGAGGTGAACCGCGTTCCCTCCGATCTCGGCAGCGACGCGGGCGGCCCCGTCGAGGTCGATGTCTCCGATGGTGACGCTCGCGCCTGCTTCTGCGAGCAGCCGGGCGATGCCCTCGCCGATTCCCGTCGCACCTCCCGTGACCAGCGCAACCCGGCCGCTCAGAGAAAATAATTGATCGATTGGAGAATTCATCGCATCACCGTAGCGGATCGCTGGATGAGCACGTGTATGGTGCCCGCATGGACGCCCGGGGAGCGCTCGACGGCGAGGCCTTCGCGGCATGGAGCAGCGGTGACGCGGACGCGCCAGAGCCCTTCTTCGCGTCCAACGGTCCCGACCCGTCGGTCGGTCTACCACCGCAGCAAGGGACGGTGCGATGACCGACTACTCGCACCTCGAGCATGCCAACGACCTCGAACCCGCAGCCGGGCACCACCACCTCCTGCAGCACTGTCCGGTGCATCGCGAGGACGCGCACGACCCGCCGTTCTACGTGATCAGCCGCCATGCCGACGTGCTCTCCGCGCTCACGGCACCCGAGCTGTGGAACAGCCGCGACGGCTCCGGGGTGTTGTACCAACGCGGTGGGGTGCTCGGCTCGGCCGACGGCGACGATCATCGTCGTCAACGCAAGGTGCTCCAGGACGGATTTCGGCCGACGTCGATCGAGTCGCTGGCACCTCGCGTACAGACGATCGGCGACGACCTGTGGGCCGATGCGTTCGGGGCCGATGGTGAGGGTGACTTCGTCCGCCTGTTCGCCTTCGCCTTTCCGGCGATCGTCATCGCCGAGTTGCTCGGCGTCGCTGCCGCCGACCGGGAGCGGTTCGGAGCATGGTCGAACGACATCGTCAACAGCCTCGGTGTCGGCGGCGACCCGGCCAAGGTCGAGGTCGCCAATGCCGGGATCTACGCGATCGTCGACGTCCTCGTCGAGGAACGAACCGTCATGATCGACGGCGGTGAGTCGACCCCCGACGACATGATCAGCGTGCTCACCCGCGCCTACCTGGCCGGCACCCTTCAGTACGGCGAGCTGCGGCGCCTGTGCCAGCAGTTGCTCGTTGCCGGTCACGAGACCACGGCGAGCCTGATCAGCTTCATGCTCTACCGGCTGATCGAGCAGCCCCGTCTCCTCGATGAGTTGCGTGGCGATCCATCGATCACCGACGCTGCGATCGAGGAGTTCCTCCGTCACGAGTCGCCGGTACAGGGCCTGTTCCGCACCAACGCTGCACCATGCACCATCGGCGACGTCGAGCTCGGCGAGCGCACGAAGGCGCAGCTGCTCTTCGCAGCGGCGAACCGCGACCCAGCGGTGTGGCCGGAGCCGGACGAGATTCGTTTCGACCGTGGGTCGAACCACCAGCACCTCGCTTTCGGATGGGGCATCCACCACTGCCTCGGTGCGGCGCTCGCCCGACAGGAGGCCCGAGTCGCGCTGCGGCTGATGGTCGAGCGCTTCGACCGCGTCGAGCTCGTCGGACCGGTCGCGGTGAACCAGCCGTTCATCCTCCGCGGACTGACGACGATGCCGATCCGCTGGACCGTCCGGTGAGTACGCCGCGGGTCGCGATCGTGACGGGAGCCGCATCGGGCATCGGTCGGGCGACCGCTGAACTTCTCGTCGAGCGCGGCTACGGCGTCGTCGCGGTCGACGTCGATGCAGAACGGTTGAGTTGGTCGGCAGGGAACGAGATGATCGCGGTCGTCGCCGGCGACGTTCGCTCGGAGGCGCTGAACATGTCGGCGGTCGCAACAGCGCTCGAAATCTTCGGGCGGCTCGATGCGACGGTTCTCAACGCCGGCGTCCCTGCGAGTGGGGACCTGATCGAGGGCGGTCTTGATTCGTTCGACCGCTCGATCGAGATCAACGTCCGCGCCGTTCTGCTCGGCATCCGTGCTGCCGTGCCGGCCCTGCGCAGATTCGGCGCCGGTCGGATCAGCGTGACGGCATCGACGTCCGGGCTGGGCGGGGACCCTTCGATGTGGGCCTACAACGCAGCCAAGGGCGCGGTCGTGAACCTCGTTCGTGCCGCGGCCGTCGATCTTGCCGCGCAGGACATCACCGTGAATGCCGTGTGCCCCGGGCCCACGGAGACGCCGATGACAGCGGGGATCAAGAGTGCCCCACAACGCCACGAGGACCTACGCCGGGCGATCCCTGCGCAGCGCTGGGGTCGGCCCGACGAGATCGCTGCGGTCATCGCCTTCCTGGTCTCAGCGGAAGCGAGCTTCATCACCGGCGCCGTGATTCCCGTCGACGGAGGGATCACCGCCAACACCGGTCAGTTCCGGCCGGCCGAACGACACGAGGAGAACCCAAGATGAGCGATGTCCACAACTACGAAGACGTCACCGTGTACGGACTCGACGACGACGTCGAGAAGCAGTTGCTGCTGGCCCACAACGAGTGCACGTTCATCTGGTCGAACAAGCAAGGCTGGCCGGTCGGAGTGATCATGTCGTATGTCTGGCGCAACGACAGCTTCTGGCTCACCGCCTCCGGCCAGCGAGCGCGCGTCGCCGCGGTGCGCCGCGACCCACGCGTCTGCATCGTGGTCACATCGACGGGTTCTCCGCTGCCGCGCAACAAGACGGTGACGTGGAAGGGTTTGTGCGTCGTTCACGACAGTGAGGAGGTCAAGGACTGGTTCTACCCGGCGCTCGCCGAAGCGGTGCGCGGCAACGATCCGGTGCAGCGCGATGCGTTCGCCGAGTTCCTCGATTCGCCACGTCGCGTCATCCTGGAGGTGCAACCGGAGCAGCGGATCGGATACGACGGCGCCAAGATGGGCAAGGCCACTTCCGAATGGATGGCTGGTCGCGCCAACCGCTGATCCGGCGGCGCGTTCAGCGGCGCGCGGCGTCGATCACCGGCAGGAACATCTCGGGGACGTCCAGCCAGGCTGCGGCAGAGCTCACGCCAGACCAGAAATTGTGCTCGATGATGAAATCGTCGTACCCGTAGCTCGCAGCCTCGGCTGCTTGGGTGGCGAGGCGCTGGACGATGTCTCCGTCGGGGATGGGCGCGAGCGGGAACTGGGCGAACGCGCGATGGTGCATCGTCAACGGCGCTTGCGTCGCCGACCGACGCGCGTTGAGCTCGTCGAGAATGGCCTTGGTCCTCGCCACCGGCATGCCGGCGGGGTTCCAGCCGTCGAACTGGCGCACGGTGCGCTCGAGGCCGACCGGGCTCCACAGGCCCGACAGCAGCGGCGGGCGCGGCCGCTGGACGGGCTTGGGCCGCAACATGGTCGGCGTGATCGTGAAGAACGGCCCATCGTGCTGGACGGGATCGTCCGCCCAGCACGCGCACAACGCATCGACGAAGTCCTCCATGCGCGCGCCACGCGTCGCGATGTCAGAGCCGGCCGCGGCGTGCTCCTCGGCCGACCACCCGACTCCGAGGCCGACGGCGAGCCGCCCCCCGCACAGAAGGTCGATGGTCGACAGCTGCTGGGCCAGCGGTGCCGGCCAATGGTTGCCGGCGACCAGGACCGACGTGCCGAGAAGCGGAGCCGTGGTCCACGTCGCAACGGCCGTGAGCAGCTCGAGTGGGGCCAGGACGCTCTGGTATTGCGGCGGGATCGGGGCGCCCGCACGACCGCCGTATCCCCGCCGGGGCGACAGCGGCCAGAGGAAGTGGTCCTGCACCCACAGGCTGGTGTACCCCAGCGCTTCGGCGCGTGTGGCGAACCCGCGCACGATGTCGACGCTGAGGCCTTCGCCGAGTTGGGGCAGACAAAGGCCGATCCTCATGCCCCGTCGCTCACGGCGCAGCGGCCCAACGGATGGCATTGCCGAGCACGCGCCGGAAGGAATGGTCGGCGTACGTCTGCGGGCCATCGCCGAACTGCAGGTAAACGACCGGTGACGCCGCTGCATGCTTGACCCAACCAACGAGCGGGCTGCCGGCCGGGTGGTGCCAGCCGTCGTTCGAGTCGCGTCGACCGCGGATTGCACGATCAGCGGAGAAGAACTGGCTCGTGTCGGCAGTGTCGAACGTGGTCCGCAGCAAAGGAGTGACGTCGTCGGTCAGGACGGGGAAGCAGTACAGCTCGTCGGTGATGGTGAAGCGCTCGCCGAGCCCAGCGCAGACGGGGTGCTCCGGTTCCAGCACTTCGACGGTGTGGCGGACATTGAACCGGTAACCGGAGTCCGGGTATTCGACACCGTGCAGGCTGGCCGGTGCGTAGTGGAAGCGACCGCCGACGATGTCGGCGAACTCGGGCCACGCCGGCCAACTGGCCACCGAGTGATGGAGGAAGACCAGACCGGTGCCCCGAGCACACAGCTCGGCGATGACCTCGCGCTGCTCATCGGTCGGCGCGGTCGCCTCCATCGGCGGATCGGCGCCGGTGAAGCGGATGCCCGGCATGTCGTAGAAAACGACGACGTCGTGACCGACAGCCGGTGTCGTTGCTGCCGTCCACGAGATGCCGGCGAGCTCATCGAAGATCGCGAAGAACGGTGCGGCCTCGAACGGGTGGCCGCCGGTGACGACGAGAACATCGATGTCGGCGGTTCCACCGGCGGCGGGGCTCATCCGCGTCCGACCATGGTCCACTCGCCCATGATCTCGAGTTCGTGACCGAGACGCTGCTCGAGCAAGGCACGCCCGGCAGCGCAGAGCTCGTCGTCGCCGGTCGCCAACGCCGCCTCCAACGCCGTGGAAAGACACTCGCCCGCCAGGCCGTAGGTGCTCGAGACGTCGTCGAGGTGCAGGCTGTCGGATCGCTCGGCGGCGTGGTGTCGCAGAGCAGCGGTCAGGGCTGCACTGGTGGCCGCGGACCCGTCGATGCGTTCGGCGAACGCGATCATGTCGTTGGTCTCCTCGCGCATCCAGGCGATCTCGTGGGCGGCGCGCATCGCGCAGTTGCGGAGCACGTTCTCCATCATCTGGATCGCAATCTTGGCAGCGGGGTCGCTGATCGCCGCATCGATCGCGTTCAGCAACTCGCTGCGGCAGTCGGCGAGGATCTGGTCGGTGGTCGGCCGGCTGAGCATCAGACCGTCACCTCGTCTGCGCGTGCGGCACAGCCCTGGAGGAAGTTGCTGTGGCCGATGGTCAGAGCGTTCATCGTGTACGTGGTCATCAACCCGCAGTTGTGGCCGGTGGCCATCGCTCCGGCGCCGGTGAGGATCTGCGCGTATACCGTGATCGCAGCCAACGACGAGAAGTAGCCCATTGTCGCCATGTTCACGGCGTCCTCGCTGAACCCGGTGCGTTGGCGGTATCTCGCCAGGAACGCCTCGGGGTCGGACATGAACAGGTTCGGGCCGAGCGCCGAGGAGTACACGTTGTAGTAGCCGAGGTCTTCGCGCGGGTCGCCGATGTGGGCCAGCTCCCAGTCGATCATCAGATGCTCACCGTCCGGGGTGACCATGATGTTCGCCGGCTGGAAATCGCTGTGCACCAACCTCAACGGGAGCGGCGGCGGGCGGTGGGCATCGAGCCACGAGGCCACGTAGCGCAGGAACGGAACGGATTCGACGTGTGCCGTGTCGGCCTGTCGAAAACGATCGATCAGTCCCCCCAGGTAGGCGTCCCAACTGCTCGGCATCGCCAGCGTGCCCGCCACGGCGTCGATGTCGATCGAGTGGATGCAGGCCAGCGTGTCGACGAGGTCGGATGCGTGGCAGCGCTGCTCGGCGTCGTTCGTCGCGTGCAGAAGCGCCTGCAGAGAGCTTCCTCTGACGAAGTCGAGGACGATGCATTTCGTGCCCAGCTGATCGCCCGTCGCGTCGTAGTGGCGAACCGCCGGCATCGCGAGCGAGGTCGAATCGAGAGCACGGAGCAGCGCGTACTCGGCGTCGCGGCTGGTCTCGATCATCGCCTTACCGGCGGGTGGATCGCCGCGCAGCACGAACGTGTCGTGCTGGCCGTCGGACCACTCGACATCGGCCATGGCCATCAGCCGGCTGTACCCGCCGACCATCGGCTCGTATCCGACGACCGTGGCTGATCGTCGCCCGTCGCGTTCGGTGAGGAACGCAGCGAGCTGTCCGGGCATGTGTTCGATGTCATGCATGGGGCCCCCTCCCGTGTATGTTCATTAATTATCCAATTGATTGATTATGACACAGTCGGGAGACGACATGTCCATCACCGATGATCTGCGCATCGCCCACGCCAACGCCGAGAAGTGGAACATCAGCTACCCGGACGGTGTCGAGTTCGCCGAACGGCACGTGTTCGATGTCGAGCAGACGCACATCCCCACAGAGCGCTACACCTCGGCCGAGTTCTTGCGCGCCGAGCTGGCGGGCGTCTGGAACCACACGTGGCAGATGGCGTGCCGCAGTGAGGACATCCCCGACACCGGCGACCACATCGCGTACAGGATCGCCGATCAGGAGTGGCTCGTGGTCCGCCAGCCCGACGGATCGGTGAAGACGTTCGCCAACGCGTGCCGCCATCGCGGCAACATGATCAAGGTCGGCTGTGGCTCGTCGCACGAACTGCGCTGCCAGTACCACCACTGGTGCTGGAACCTCGACGGCTCACTGCACGACATTCCCGATCGGCACCTCTTCGTCGGCATCGTCGACGACGAATATGCCTTGGATCAAGCGGCATGCGACGAATGGGGGGGCTTCGTCTTCGTGAACCCGGCGGGCAAGGATGCGACATCGTTGCGCGACTACCTCGGCGCGGTTGCCGATCAACTCGAGCCGTATCATCTCGAGTCGATGCGCTCGACGCTGAGCATCAGTACTGAACTTGCCTGCAACTGGAAGGTCGCCGTGGAGGCCTTCCTCGAGGTGTACCACGTGCAGGGGATCCACCCTCAACTGATGCCGATGCTCGACGAGGTCAACACGGCGTACGAGATCATCGGCCTGCACAGCAGGATGGTGGTGCCGTTCGGTGTGCCGTCCATGCGCCTCGAGCACGTCGAGGAGTTCGAGGTGTTCGAGGCGTTCACCCGTCAATCGGGCTCGACGGTCGTCAACCGTGCGAACAGCGATGTCGGCGACGGATACACGGCTGGTTCATTGAGTGTCGACGGCCTCTTCGACGATGCCGGCAACCGCATCGGCGACGACGACGTGCGCCAGTACCTGATCGACAAGACCGCGTCGAAAGGCGCGTCGATGGGTCATGACTACTCGGCTCTCAGTCGCGACCAACTGATCGACGACTTCCACTACCTGATCTTTCCGGGGCTCGTGTTCAACACCCATGCGGGCGGCTTCCTGCTCTTCCGCATCCGACCGCACGCCATCGACCCCGATCGCTGCTGGTTCGACGTGTGGCGTTTCGCCTGGCCCGACCAGACCGGCCCGACGCCGGATCCTGTGCCGAACACGTGGGTCGATCAGGGCGCGGGCAGTTTCGGACAGGTGCTCGACCAGGACTTCGAGAACCTGCCGCGAGTACAGCGCGGCATGCACTCGGCGTCACTGCACCACGTCACGCTCAGCTTCCAGGAAGCTCGTGTGATCCACGTCCACACCGCCATCGACGAACTCCTCGCGCGAACTCGCTGAGTTGCCCGACGACGCCGGACAGCCTTCAGGACTCCCGCCAGACGAACGTCGGACAGCCTCCGGACAGCCTTCAGGCTCCCGCGAGACCTTCGTCAGACGGGGTCGACCGCGACGCGGTGGTTGGCGACCTGGGGTCCGCCGACCCACCCGCACAGCTGCGGATCGCACTCCTTCAGCTCGCCCGAGATCCAATGGCCGTCGGTGCCGAAGATGCCGACCCGCGCACCGTCGTCGACTCGGATGTTGCCAGTGCCGTCCTGCTCGTACAGAGCCTTGGTGAACGGATG
>JAYTRT010000466.1:0-4810 GCA_043746045.1 Actinomycetota bacterium
CAGTCCGACGCCGGCATTGACAACCGTGAGCGCACCGATCGCCTCCAGCGTACCCGTCGTGCCGGCCGCAGCGAGCGCGGACAGCGTGATGATGATCGCGGCCAACGGCAAGAGGGCGACGACGAGCCCCCGAGCGAAGTGACGGAGGCGACGTGTACGCCCTGCGAGTTCGAAGGTCAGGCGACGGTTTGCGGCCGTGTTGACCACGCTACAGATCGCCAAGGAGACGATCGCGGCTGCCATGTTCCCCAACGGACGAGCCATCAGCAGGAAACCGAGAGCGAACATTGCCGAGGACACGACACCGATCGATCCGAAGCGCACCAACTGCTCGCTCAACGGGCGTCCGACCGGTTCCGCCGTCGGCCATTCGAGATCACCGGACGAACCGGTCGGGAGAACCCCGTCGTTGCGCGCGAAGCGTCGCATCAGCCGCCACATTCCGGCCAGGTCTCCCCGTGCGGTCGCGACGACGTTGACCCGGCTATCCGGATCGTCGACCCAGTCGACCGGCACCTCGTGGATGCGCAGCCCGTTGTGCTCGGCCAACACCAGGAGCTCGGTGTCGAAGAACCAGCCCTGATCGGCGACCATCGGCAACAGCCGGCGCACCGCTTCGGAGCGAACGGCCTTGAAACCGCACTGGGCATCGGAGAAACCGGCGTGCAACGTGGCTTTCAAGAGCAGGTTGTACGTGCGCGTAATGGCCTCGCGTCGCGGACCTCTGGCAACACGAGCCGTCGGTGCGAGGCGGCTACCGATGGCGATGTCGCTGTGCCCGGACACCAAGGGTGCCACCAGCGGCAGGAGCGCTGCGAGGTCGGTGCTGAGATCGACGTCCATGTAGCACACGACTGGTGACGGCGAGGCCGACCACGCGGCGCGAAGAGCGCGCCCACGACCCTTCTCGGTCAGGTGCACGGCGCGGACTCCGTCGAACAGCAACGCCATCCTGCACGCGATCGGCCAGGTTCTGTCGGTCGACGCATTGTCGGCGATCGTGATCGTCCACGACAGCGGGAAGCGCTCGGTCAGGTACGCATGCAGGGTACGGATCGACTTCTCGAGTCCGTCCTCCTCGTTGTACACGGGAATGACGATCTCCACCGACGCGATCTCGGCCGTTCCGAGCCGATATTGCTCGGCCGCGCGGCGATCGTGGTGGGGGTCGTAGATGAGCAACGGGTCAGGTTGGGTCGAGATGCTGGTCGAGATCGCGTTGGCCATGTGATGATCATTGCGTTCAGGACTGAGTCGGCGCTCCGTTGTCCCTGGGAATTTGCTGGGACGCCTCGTTCCGGACCTCGACCTGACCCGGGCGTGTGTCGGTGACGCTCAACGGGATCCGAATCGTGAACACCGCACCGCCGTCGATCGCATTGGCCGCCGCCACGCTGCCGTGATGCTCGTGGGCGATGCTGGCGACGATCGCCAATCCGAGACCGGACCCGGTGCCGACACGTGCTGAATCGGCCTGCCAGAACCGGTCGAACGCGTGCTCCAGGGCCGTTTCGTCCAATCCCCCACCGTGATCACGGACCGTGACCACGGCACTGCCGTCGACGAAACGTGACGACACGTCGATCGCCGTGCCCGAGGGAGTGTGGCGAACGGCGTTCGTGACGAGATTGGCCACCGCCTGGTGGAGATGATCGCGATCGCCACGGATGACCACGGGTTCGGGCGCATCCAACGAAACGGTGCGGTCCGGTGCGAGGGCGTGTGCATCGCTGCACGCATCGGCACACAATACGGCCAGATCGACCGATGTCGGACGGGTCGGTCGGGGCTGATCCAGCCGCGCCAGCAAGAGCAGGTCCTCGACGAGGACCTTCATCCGAGCAGACTCCTGCTCGATCCGGCGCATGACCGTGGCCAGATCGAGGTCCGGGTGGCCGGCGCCGAGCCGGAACAGTTCCGCGAAACCCTGGATCGAGGTCAGCGGCGTGCGCAGTTCGTGCGAAGCGTCCGCCAGGAACTGACGGAGACGATTTTCGGTCGCGTCCCGTTCCTGGAAGGCGATCTCCAGCTCACCGAGCATCGTGTTCATCGCCAAGCCCAACTGACCGACCTCGCTGCGTCCGTCGGACGGCTCGACGCGCTGCGAGAGGTCGCCGGCCGTGATGGCGCGTGTCGAGGTGGCCATCTGCTCGAGAGGTCGCAGACCCTGACGCAGGATCAGCCACGAGCCGGCGGCAAGGATGATCAGCAAGCCGCCCGCCGCGGAACCCTCGATCAGGATCAGCCGGCGCAACGAGTCGGTGACCTCGCGTGTCGGGATCGCAACGATGATCAGGGGCACCCCCGAATTGGGACCATCGAACCCGACCCGGCTGACCGAGACACGCCACTCTCCGTCGCCCACCAACGAGCCAGTGGTCAGCAGGGCAGCATGCTGGCCGGGATCCCTGATCGTCGACAACGACGGCTTGTTGGTCGTCGGCGGACCGAAGGTCACCTCCAAGGGTGCGCCATCGGTGTCGAACAGCACGTGACCGTCGACCGAGACCAGAGCCGCGTACGTTCCTGGCGGCGCAGACGGGCCACCGCGACCACTCCCGGGGCACTGCTGCGAGCCGGCCGCACCGTTGTGCGAGAACAACCCACACGAGGCCGACGGGATCGAGCTGCGCAGCTGCTCGTCCAGCCGGTCGTACTGCGTGCGGGCGTAGAGCGTGTATGTCGAAAACCCGAAGGTCGCCAGGCCGATGAGCACGAGGACCACCAGCCCGACGACCAGTCGGAGGCGCAGCGTCATGACGCTGTGCTATCACGCATTGTTGCGCAGTTGCGTGACGATCTTCATCGCCGCATTGACGGGGATCGAGAAGCCGATGTTCTCGGCGGTCACGCTGCTCGAGCTGGCCGCGCCGGCCGTGTTCATTCCGACCACCGCGCCAACGGAGTTCACCAACGGGCCACCGGAGTTGCCGGAACTGATCGCCGCGTCGGTCTGGATCAGGTTGCTGAGGTGACCGCTCTCGACATCGATCGAGCGACCGAGGGCGGAGATGATGCCACGGGTCACGGTCACCCCACCGTCGAGGTTGAGCGCGTTGCCGATCGCAATGGCGTCGTCACCGACAGCAACAGCATCTGAGTTGGCGATCGTGGCCGGCGTCAGGTTGGTGACGCCGGCGACCTTGATCAGCGCGACATCGTTGGTGGTGTCCTTGCCGATCAGCGTGGCTTTGCGGGCCGTCGTCTCACCGTTCAGGGTGACCGTGATCGAGGTCGCATCAGCAACGACATGGGCATTGGTGAGGATCTCGCCGTCGGCGGTGAGGACGATACCGGTCCCGGCGGCTTCGCCCGTCGCGGTCTGACCGAAGTTGCCGGTCACCTGGATCATGGTCTTGATCGTCACGACAGACGGTTCGACCTTTTTCAGCAGGGCAGGCACATCGAGGGCGGTCGACGCGTAGGCCAACGGTTGGGCCGACGCAGTGACAACTTTCGTCGAGCCGTGGTCGGCGAAGGTGGCGCCGGCGTAGCCGGCACCACCCCCGACAACGGCTGCCGCGAGCACAGTCGCCACCACTGCGGTCGGCCAGCGTCGCTTGGCAGGAGGACGCGACGCTGACAGCGACCGTGATTCGGGGAGGGGAGCCCCGAGTGGTGGCAAATGAGATGTAGGCGGCGCCCACACCGGTCCCGATGGCCATGGGGAGGCGGTCCGGCCATCGGAACCGGGGAATTCTGCTTGCGCAGAGAGCTGTTCGAAATTGCTGGCGTGTTCGAAATTGGGGTCCATGAGAGTGCTCGTTTCGACGAACTGGGGAGTTCCTGGATGAAAATCACTCTGCGCCCCGAGCCTGGATGTCCCCTCGGCCTTTGCTGGGAGTTCCCTGGGAACAACGCGTCAGGGGCTGATCGACAGTTCGACGAGGGTTTCGCCGAAGCGACGCAGCACGATGTCGAGGACAGCCAGCGGGAGGCCGACCACGTTGCTGACGCTGCCGTCGACACGCTCGACGAGTGCCGATGCGGCGCCCTGCAGGGCGTAGGCGCCCGCCTTCCCGAACGGTTCGCCGGTGGCGACGTACCAATCGACCGTCGCTGCGTCGAGGACCACCATTGTCACGCGCGTCGTCGCGACCTCGACCTCGATCCGCCCGCGATGACGCACTGCGACACCCGTGTGCACGTCGTGGGTGCGTCCGCTGAGCAACGCCAGCATCCGACGCGCGTCGGCTTCGTCCTCTGGCTTGGCGAGGATCTGTCCGTCGACATCGACGGTGGTGTCGGCAGCGATGACGATGTCGCTGTCGGCGAACTCGCCGACCTCGGCCTTGCCGACAGCGAGCCGACGCACATATGCAACCGGATCTTCTCCGACCCGCTCGCTCTCGTCGATGTCAGCGGGAACGACCGTGAACGCAATTCCGATCTGGGTCAGCAGATCACGGCGCCGCGGCGACGACGAGGCGAGCACCAGTCGCCGGTCAGCCACCGCTCAGGGCCATCACGTGCGAGTCGTCGGGAGGCGTCATGTCGTCGAGGTCGTCGAGGAAACCCTCGGGGAGCACGACGCGGATCGGGCCGTTGGTGTGGCCGCGCCTGATCCGTTCGCCGCCCGGAACGACGGCCAACGTCGGGTCCAGCGCACCGAGCAGATCGTCGAGTTCGGCCAGCGAACCGATCTGGCTCAGACGACCGCGTGCCTCGCCGCCGACCGGATACCCGGTCAGGTACCACGAGGTGTGCTTTCTGAAATCGCGGACCGCGTTGTCCTCGCCGAGCAGTTCGGCCATCAGTCTGCAGTGGTGGGCCATCTGCTGGACGACGAAGCCGAGTGACGGTGATTCGG
>JAYTRT010000467.1:0-4805 GCA_043746045.1 Actinomycetota bacterium
GTGACTCCGACCACCAAGATGCCGAGTCCTGTCCAGGACTCGAACAACCAGTGCCCGAACAGAACGGTCCCGGGTGAGGTCGTCGTGACAGCGAGCACGACGGGTTCGCCGATCGCCGGGCCCGGCGTGGTCGTCGGAACCACTCCACCCCCGCCGCCGATCTGTTGAGGTCAGGTCTGTCGAGGGCTCGGCGTCGAGGTCTCGGCGCTGAAGTCTGGCCTGTTGAGTTCTGGCCTGTTGAGTCCTGGCCTGTTGAGTTCTGGCCCGTTGAGTTCTGGCCTGGCTGCGGTTCGCGCTGCTGCCCGGTGAGAACGTCAGCTGCCGAGTGACTACGCCAGCGCCGGAGGGCCGACTTGCCCGCAGACCGGACCGCCACATGCGTCCGTGAGATCGATCGTTGCCACCAGAACCAGGTCGCTCTCGATGGCATCACCGAGCAGCCGCGCATCGATCTCGCCCAACATCAGTTTGGCTCGCCTGAACATCGCGAAGCTGTTGTCCGACCCGAGGTCACCCCACGTCAGATACAGGAAGCGCTTGCCGCGAGTGCCGTGAACGGCCGGCCCGCCGAAATCGAGGTGTCCGTGGTCGTCAGCGACGATTCGGACGTCGAGCCGCCAGTGCGCACCGTCGACGTCGGCAGCGACGAGATCCTCGGGCTCTGCGCGGACCTGTACGCCGACGTGCACATTGTGGACGGGCACGCCGGCGTGGCGGAACATCCGCCCGGGAAGGTGATGGCCATGGATGTCGATCTTCATCTCGGTGCCCTGGGATTCGGGTCTGTCCGAGTGCTCGGCTCGGCGGTTACTGCTGGAAGTTCTCGACGACGTTCTTACTGCGCTCCTTGGCGTCATCAGGCGAGAGGCCGGCATCGCGCCTGGCTCGGCGTTGGCGAAGCAGATCCCACAGCTGGTCCAATTGCACATCGAGATGACTGATGCGGGTTCGGTCGTCGGCGCTGAGTCCGTCGTGATGTGTCTCACGCAACTGGTGCTCCTCGGCAACCAGTGCTTCGATCTGTCGAATCAATCCGTCATCGGCCATTGGGTTCTCCGTTTCGAGTGCTGGTGTATGTCTATCGTCCCCGTCGACCGTCGAGGTCGACCGGGGCCGCTTCAGCGACTCGGTGCTCGTTACGCTGCGCGGATGCACATCGAGGACATCAGTTACGAGGTCGACGGCACCGAGTTCATCGGGCACCTGGCAGTCGACGAAACAACCGATCACCGACGTCCGGCAGTTCTGGTCTGCCACGAGGGCCCAGGTCTCAGCGACAACGCCAAGCAGGTGGCCGAACGTCTCGCCACGCTCGGCCATGTCGCCTTCGCGCTCGACTACCACGGTGGCGGACACCCGCTGCCACGCGACGCCATGTACGCACGTCTCGGGGAGTTGATGGGTGACGTCGATCAGGTCCGTCGGCTCGCCAACGGCGGCCTGAAGGTGTTGCTCGATCAGCCGACCGCTGACCCATCTCGCGTTGGCGCCATCGGCTACTGCTTCGGTGGAACAATGGCGCTGGAATTGGCGCGCAGTGGCGCGGCCGTCCATGCCACGGTCGGCTTCCACTCCGGCCTGAGCACGTCGCGGCCACAGGACGCGTCGAACATCACCGGCAAGGTGCTGACGTTGATCGGCACCGAGGACCCGATCATCCCTGTGCAACAACGCAACGATTTCGAAGAGGAGATGCGCGCCGGCGACGTCGACTGGAGGATGGTGCTGTACGGCGGAGCCCAACACAGTTTCACCAACAAAGATGCTGCATCGGCCGGCATGGCCGGCATCGCCTACAACGAGGCAGCCGACACGCGATCGTGGCGAGCGATGATCGACCTCTTCGACGAGACCTTCGGCTGAAGGTCCGTGCGAGCACCGGGGCTCGGGCGGCACGATCGTGTGTCGGATCCGGTCGCCGAGCGTGGCCTGCGAATCAGGTCGGGAGATCCGACAGGAACCCGATGATGGCAGCGTTGACCGCCTCGGGGTGGGTCAGGCTCGCGGCATGGCTGCCGGGAACCTTGACCACGTCGCCAGAGCCGGGCAGTCGGGCTGCCAACTCCTCGGCTTTGCTCATCTCGATCGATGTGTCCTCGGTGCCGTGAACCACGAGTGCGGGACACGTGATCTCACCGAGCCGGCCGGTGATGTCGTCACGGCCGTGCAGGCAGTTGGCTGGTTCGGCGATGGCCGCCTTGTCCGTCGCCTGCCACTTGGCGATCCACTTCGGGTTCTCCACCGGATCGTTGATGATCAGTGCCGCGACGGGATCGGCCAAGTCGTCGACCGGACCGACCGCCAGCCAGACGTCGACCATGCCCTGTTCGGCCGCCATCGTCTCGGTCGAGGGCACGCCGGCTTCGGTATCCAACAGGACGAGGGCGCGGACCCGTTCAGGGGCCGTGAGGGCGGCCCGCAGCGACAGAAAACCGCCCTGGCTCATCCCGCCGACCACGGCGCGATCGATGCCGAGATGATCCAGTAGGCCGAGACAATCGCTCGCCGAATCCCAATATGAGAACGGCTTGCCGTCGTACCTGGTCTGCCCGAAACCGCGCTCGTCCCACGTGATGACGCGAGCGATGTCTCGCAGCGCCGCGACCTGTGGTGCGAACATCTCGTGATCCATCAAGAATCCGTGGCCGAGGATGATCGGTGGCAGATCGCCGCCGGTGTCCTCGAAGTAGATGTCCTGACCATTGACTGCAGCGTGTGGCATCGCCGGAACATATCAGTCAGCGGTCGCGGCGAATTCGGCTCGACGCGACGACGCACGGGGGTACTAGTACCTTTCTCCAGTGGTCGGTCTCCCCGCTTCATTCGATGATGGTGGCAGCAGTTCACCACCGTGTGAATCCGTGCACATCGATGAGGAGTGACGACATGCAGAAACGTTTGATCAGTGTGGCAATTGGTGCGGGGGCGATCGTGGCCCTCAGCGGGGTCGCGATGGCCGCCGCGCACTCCGTCAGCACGACACCCCCCCCGGCATTCGTGCCCGGTGTCGAGCAGTCCACCTCGTCATCGTCGACGTCATCATCGTCGACGTCATCTTCGTCGCCGTCTTCCTCGACATCTCCCTCGTCGTCATCATCTCCGTCGTCGTCATCATCTCCGTCGTCGTCATCTCCCTCGTCATCGTCGTCCGTGCCGGTGACCTCACCGACCAGCGACGACCATGGTGCCGACGCTGCGACCCCGTCCAGTGGGGACGATCACAATGATGAGGGGTCCACACCCGTGCCGACCTCGCCGACCTCGCCGACCTCGTCCAGCATCGACGACCACGGCAAGGGTGGGCACGATGGCAGTGATGACGAAGGATCATCGTCCACGTCAGTCACCGGATCGACAGTCACCGGATCGTCGGTCGACGACAGTGGCGACGGCACTGCGAGCGATGACCACGGGGATGACCACGGTGAGGGCTCGACCTCGACCGTGGCGACCGTCCCGACGAGTTCGTCGGGCGTGTCTACCCCGTCGACGTCGCCGACCGCATCGACAGTCGATGGCCACGGTGGCGACGGTCATGGTGGCGACGGTCATGGTGGCGACGGTCATGGTGGCGACAATCGCAAGAGTGGACAGGGGACCGACAACAGCACTCCCAACAGTCCGCCCGCCGGCTCGGGCAACGGAGGCGGCAGCGACGGCTGACCGCTCAGCTGTCGAGGCTGTGCGATCCTTCGTCGGCGAGATGCTCGTTCGCCCACAACGCGGCCTGCGTCCTGCTGGTCACCCCGATCGTTGCGAAGATGCTGGTCAGGTGTGATTTGACGGTCCGTTCGGTGATGCCGAGGTCACGTGCGATGTGCTTGTTCGCAACGCCCGTGCCGACCAACAACAGAACTTGCTTCTCCCTCGCAGTCAGCATTGGCTGCGGGGGAGTTGCGCGTTGGGCATCGAGCATCGCCCGCGCCGCTTTCGGATCGAGCGGTGACTCACCGCGGGCTGCAGCCCGAATGCCGTTGAGCAATTCATCGGCGCCCGCGTGCTTGAGCAGATATCCGGTCGCACCGGCGCGCAGTGCCTCGAGGATCCGCCGTTTGTCCGAGAACGATGTCAACACCACGATGTGCGTCGAGGGGAACGAGGCGCTGATCTGACGTGTCGCCTCGATGCCGTCCATGATGGGCATCGACAGGTCCATCAGCACGACGTCCGGTTGCAGTGTGCGAGTCGTCTCGATTGCGGACGCGCCGTCGGCCACCGAACCGATCACCTCGATGTCGTCGGCCGTGGACAGCAGCTTCTCGAGCCCGTTTCGAATCACCACATGGTCGTCGGCGATCAGGACACGGATCATGGCAGTGGTATCTCGACGGTCATTGTCGTTCCTCGGTCTTCTACAGCGTTGCTTCCCGGTGTCGAGCGGACCTGGAGTGAGCCTCCGCCATCACCGACGAGACCACGCAGTGCCTTGAGCCCGACGTGTCCGTCGGCTTCTCGCGCGGCAAGTGTTGCATCGTCGAATCCTCGGCCATCGTCGACGACCTCGAGAACGACGTTGCGGTTCGCCGTTCTGACGCGAACGGTGATCGTCGTTGCATCGGCGTGTTGCATCGCGTTGCGAAGCCCCTCCTGGGCGGATCTGTACAGCAGCCCGGCCACTGCGTCCGGCAGCGGGTCGTGCAACGACGAAGTGTCCAGTTCGGCGTTCAGTCCATTGTCCCTCGCACGTTCGACCAGATCGCCGAGTGCCGATGCCAAGCCCTCCTCGCGAAGGTTGGGGGGATACAGATCGATCACGAGCGACCGGAGAGCCCGAATGCTCTCCTGCACGGTCTCGGCAATCTGTT
>JAYTRT010000468.1:0-14126 GCA_043746045.1 Actinomycetota bacterium
GGTTCAGCTTCTTCTCGATCCGCGCAGCGCACGACGCACACGTCATGCCACCGATGTCGAACTGGATCTCGTGATCGGTGGATGTGGTGGCCGGATTCACGGGGCCATCTCGTAACCGGCCTCGTCGACAGCAGCAGCGATTGCCGCCGGATCGATCGGGCCATCCGACTCGACCGTCACAGCGCCGGTCGCGAGATCGACGACGACGCCGGTGACGTGTTCCACGCTGGACACTTCCTCGGTCACGGCTGCGACGCAGTGGGCGCAGGTCATTCCGCTGACGGTGAAGATCGTTGTGGTGGCCATCGTGCGCTCCTCGGGTTCGGGTACCCCCCTGGGGTACCTTCACCCTATACCCCGGTTGCCTTCTTGCAACCCTCTGCGCGCGTACCCCATGGGGGTATGCTCTGAACCATGGAAGTCCAAGCCGGCGTGGCGGTCCACGGATACAGCCCCGACAAGGATGCCTACGTCAAGCGGCTCCGTCGAATCGAGGGCCAGGTGCGAGGACTGCAACGGATGATCGATGAGGACACGTACTGCATCGATGTCCTGAC
The DNA here is from genome assembly GCA_043746045.1 of Actinomycetota bacterium. Taxonomy (GTDB): domain Bacteria; phylum Actinomycetota; class Acidimicrobiia; order Acidimicrobiales; family Ilumatobacteraceae; genus WLMZ01. The sequence continues at coordinate 558 of JAYTRT010000468.1, forward strand.
CCAGGTCAGTGCCGTCACCAAAGCCCTGCAGAGCGTTGCCGTCGGCCTCCTCGAGCAACACCTCCGACACTGCGTCGCCCATGCTGCGACGAACGACCCCGATCATCTCGACGAGATGGTCGGCGAAGCAACGAGGGCGATCGAGCGGCTGCTGCGGTCGTAGCCCGAACGAGCCGAAGCCCTGAAGTCAACTGGCGAAGTAGGCGTTCACGTCCGCCAACAACTGGGTGCCCTGCTGCGTGAAGATGCACACCTTTCCGCCCGAGCCGATCTTGGTGATCACTGCGTTCGCGATCGTCGTCCCCACGCCGTAGTTGAGGTTCGAGGCCGTCGGCGGTTGGCTACCACAGGGGTAGACCGTCGCGTAGCCGGCGGCCTGGGACTCCGTCACCGTCACCGTCAACACCACTGCTGTGGCGGTCGCCGGAACTCCCCCACGCCCGGCCACGACGACCTCGGTCACCGAACCGGGCGGGCGGAGGCCGGTGTTCTGCGACTGACCGTCGACAGTCGTACCGCTGCCTCGTGACTCGAGCAGCCGGGCCGGGACCAGCGGGATCAGCGTGGAATCGGCCGGGAAGTATCCGCTCACGTCCGCAATCATGTGCACGGTCTGCTGCGTGAAGATGCAGACCTTGCCAGCGGAACCGATCTTGCTGACGACCGCGTCGGGAATCGTCTGCCCGGACACGTAGTTGAGGTTCGAGGCCGTCGGCGGCTGAGAACCGCACGGATACACCGTTGCATAGCCCGGGCCCCCGGCTTCGGTGATCGTCACGTTGAGCACCGCTGCGGTGGCATCGGCGGGAATGCCCGCCCGACCGGCGACCTGCACCTCGGTCACGGATCCGGCCGGCCGCAGTCCGATGCCACTGCCCTGACCGTCAGTTGTCGGGTTCCCGGGACGTGAATCCAACAGCCGAGCCGGGAGCAGTGACGTCAGACTCGAATTCGGCGGGAAGTATCCACTCACGTCGGCAACGAGCTGGACCGACGATTGCGTGAAGAGGCAGACCTGTCCACCCACGCCCACTCTGACGACAACCAGGTTGGGGATGGTCGACCCGGTCACGTAGTTGAGATTCGACGCGGTCGGCGGATTCCCACCGCACGGATACAGCGTGACGTAGCCAGGAGCCTGGGCCTCGGTGACCGTGACGTTCAGAACGACAGCCTCGGCATCCGCGGCGACCCCACCCCGACCCGCCACGGTCAACGCCATCACGCTGCCGGGCGCGCGCAGACCAATTCCGTTGGATCGGCCGTCGACGGTGGAATGCCCGTCGCGCGTCTCCAGGAGCCTCGTCGGGAGCAGTGACACGAACGGCGCGTACGGCGGCTTCAGCACATTCGACTCGGTGAACGGTCCCGACCCGAAAGCGTTTCTTGCGACGACGCGGAAGCTGTATGTCGTTCCGTCCAACAGGCCCGTGAACGGGAGCGTCGTCGACGGCGTGTCCAACGGGGTCTGGGCAACTCCGTCGATGATCTCCGTCACCGTGTAGCCGATGATCGGCGAACCACCGTCCCCGAACGGTGCGGCCCACGTCAGGGTCGCCGCATGGTCGCCCGGCGTGGCCACGACCGAGCGTGGCGGACCGGGCGCCTGGGCGACGCCGCATCCGTAGATGGACACATCGTCGATGAACCACCCGGGGAACTCGTCGATCGGACCGGGGAAGTTGTCGGTCGAGAACCGGAACCGGATCCCGACACTGCTTCCCGCCAACGAACTGAGGTCGACGCGGGTCGTCTGGTAGTTGGGGCTGGTGATGCCGAACGCGGCTCGGCCGGCGAGTTCGTTCGCCAAGGGTGGTGCGCCCTGCGAAACAGGCTGGGGGTCGTTGATCAGCGTGCCGTCGTAGCCGTTGATCGTTCCCGGCAGGGTGCTGATGTCCTGCCAGGTCGCGCCATCCGTCGTGTACTCGACAACGCCACCGTCGTACATCGTGTCGGCCCCCGGCGTGGCGCCGCCGTGCCCGTCGGTGGAGAACGAGTGGTCGAAGCGGAGATACGACGGGCCCGGCGGGATCGGCACCCGGACGTTCGCGGTGAGCGACGAGATGCCGCGTGGCCCGCCGGCATCGGACACATGGATCGAATGCGAACCGCTCTGCGAGGAAGTCGTCGTGTACAGCCACGGTGCGCCGCCGCCGGTGATCGCTGTCGACCAGTTCCCACTCTGCGGGTTCTCCATGTTGTCGGTGAAACCGATGGCGTTCTGCACGGTCCCAGCCCCGCACACCGGTGCCGGCAGGTACGCAGCTGGTTCCCCGCCGGCCGGGCCGGTGGTCGGATGCAGGTTCATCTCGGTCGCCACCACGGCCTTGGACACCTGCTGGCAATCGGTCGCCGTGAAGATCGTGCCGCCAACGGGCGTGGTGCCGAGCAGGTTGGTGCAGGCCTGCGGCAAGATGTTGAACAGGTCCGCGTAGTCAGAACCGGGAGTGAGCAGCGTGGTCTCGGCCTGGTAGTAGATCGCGGCGGTCTTGGCGTTACCGATGCCGCTCACGGTCTGGCCGTTGAAGGTGTCACCCTGGGCCATCAGGTACGCAGCTTTGTTGTTGACGCCGCTGTTGGTGTGCACACCGTTGTCGTCGGCCCTGCCGAAATGGAAGTACGGACTCGTCATCTTGTCCGGATCGAAATATGCGGTTGGATCCTTCATCGACCGGATCGGGCCGCCGGGCAGTTGCTCACCGAGCAGCCATTTGTTCGCAGGCAACACCGGCTGGAAGCCCTGCTGGATCAGTTCGCCCATCACGTCGGACATCGATTCGTTGATCGCCCCGGAGTCCGCGTAGTACAGCAGCGCCGAGGTGAAGTCGGTGAGGCCGTGGGTCAGTTCGTGACCGACGACATCGGCAGCACTGGCGTAGTTCTGCCCGTAGACCATCTGCGCGCCGTTCCAATACGCATTCTTGTACGGGCAGGTGCTCACGCTCGGACAGAATTGGACGGTCGACTTCAGCATCATGCCGTGCCCATCCAGACTGTCCCGCCCGAAGTTGTTCATGTAGAAGTTGTAGGTGACCCCGGACAGGTCGTAGGCCGAGTTGGCGTCAGTGCTCCCCGGAACCGGCGCCTGGCCCTCTGTTCGGACGGGGATCACACACGTCTCGCCGAGCGCCGCGTTTTCGTTGTTGTCGCAGACCTGACGCGACAAGAAGTCGTTCCGCTGGCTGAACGTCAACGCCACGTAACCGGTGTGCGCGTCGATCAGTACGAAGCGATCGATTTCGCCGAGAGAAGTGCGCACATCTGTGCGCCAGACGAGACGAGGTCCCCCAAGGTCGTCCACCGCGCCGATCAGTGCCGGGTCGTAGATCGACAGTTCCGGCGCACTCGCGGTCAGGTCCGCCGCGGTCGCGCCGTCTCGCCGCACGGTGGTCACGACAGCCGTTGCGGCCGCCTGGTCAGAACTGACCGTCGCCGTGGTGGCGATGTTCAGTCCAGCCGACGCCCGACCGGTGGCCGAGACAACCGCGCCGGCGGCATCGATCTGCACCGCGACCTGGCCGGCGATGACGGGCACGCCACGGAACATCTGCTGATAGCGCAGCGCACCGCCCACCCCGGGCCGACCGGCGAAGGTGGCCGATTCGGCGAGATTCGACGTTCCCGAACCTGCTCCGAACAGCGTCGCGTAGCGGTCGACGAAGTGGCGCCCGACGGCGGACAGATCGCCACCGCCGTCTGCTGCGTCGAGTGGCGCCTGCAGGGGGTTGTCGGCAGATCCCCCGATGAACGTGACTCCACCCGAACCCTGCCGGGCGGCGAACTGCGCCGCACCCCCGGCTGCGGCGTCCAACTCGGCCCGCAGCGCCTTGTCCGAGTCACCATTGCCGTCGCCTCGGCCCGACTGGCCTGCTCGAGCGTTGTCGGCACTGATCGACACTCCCGCCAGGAGAGCGACGAGGCATACTGCTGATGCGACGAGCGTTCTCCTGTGATGCACCCGAACGTTCTACCAGGGTCGCACGTCGGCATCGACAGCACCGTGGATCCCCGACGGGTAGCGCCAAGGGTAGCGCGATGGCTAACGCGGCAGGAGCAGGATGATCAGGGTCGACCAGACCAGATGGGTGACGATCGGAGCAAGGATCGCGCCGGTGATGTGACGTTCGATCGCAAACACGGCGCCCATGATGATCGCAGCCAGTGTCAGCGCCGCATTCCCGGACACGGCGGTGACTCCCACGTACAGGATGACCGACAGGACGAGTGCATGATGCGGACCGATCGCTTCGATCAGCGCGCCACGGAAGAACATCTCCTCGGCAAGTCCGTTGACCAGGGCCAGTGTCAGCACTGCGGCGAGCGGTCCGGCGTCGGCCTTGCCCAGCACGTTGTGGATCGGACCGGCCAACACGGTGATCTGCTTACCGATCTGCGATCCGCCGAGGAACACTCCGAAGGTCAGAACACCGAGCACCACGCCAGCAGCCAACTCTGCCTGGAGCGTCAATGTCGCGCTGCGCCATTGCACTGGGCCGAACAACAGGCTCGACACGATCCAGACGGCTGCCAAGGCAAAACCGGCGATGTACAGACCAGCGCTGCCTCGTGGCAGCCGCAGCGTCGCGCCGATCAGCGCCGAGCCGATGACCACCGTGGCGATGATCAGCGCGCGCCTCTTCGGATCGGCATTGCCGAGCAGCGGAGCATCGAGACGTTCGTCGTGGAGGGGTTCAGGAAGAGGCATCAGCAGGTGAGACGGCGACGTCGTCGGATGGGTCGAATGCCTTCGCGTCGTTGCGATCATTCTCGCTCGCCTTGCGGCGGTCGCGACCTTTCAGCGCAGTCTGCATCGCCCCGCGGAATGACATGGGACGGTGGCCGGACAACTGCTCCAGTCGACGTTCCGTGACAACCACCTCGTTGGTCATCGAATCAACCAGCGAGCGCGCTGTCTGGCGGTCCACATCGGTGACCAGACGGAGCCAATGCGAGGACAGGGCGGGGGAGAGCACGGGCACCGGCAGGATGTGCAGCCGCTTGTGCTTCTCGGCTGCCGTGCTCTGCAGCATCTCCTTGTAGGTCATCGATTCCGGCGCGCCGATCTCGTAGTGACCGTCGGCCGCGTCGAGTTCCATCGCCGCGACGAGGTACGCCACGACATCGGTGAGCGCGATCGGCTGGGTTTTGGTCTGCACCCATCTCGGGGTGATCATGATCGGCAGACGCTCGACGAGTTGCACCAGGATCTCCCAACTGACACTCCCGTCGCCGACCACGATTCCGGCTCGTAGCGCAACGGTCGGAACGGCGGCGGTGAGAATGTTCTCGACCTCGCGACGGCTACGCAGATGCGGAGACAGATCGTCGTGCTCGTTGCCCAGCCCGCCCATGTAGACGATTCGTCGTAGCCCGGCCTGTTTGGCCTGATCGGCGAAGTTCTGCGCGCCCTGGCGATCGCGCTCGACAAAATCCGCCTTGTCCAACGTGTGCACCAGATAGAACGCCGTGTCGCAACCCTCCATCGCAGCCGCGATCGACGTCCGATCGCTGACGTCCCCGTACACATGTTCAGCATGCTCGCCGGCATCGGTTGCACGACGCTGTTCCGGCGTTCGCGTCATGACCCGCACGTGATGACCATGCTCGATCAGAACCGGGACGAGGTTCGCGCCGATGAAGCCGGTACCACCGGCGACGAGGATTTTCATGGCAGAGGAGTACCCATCGGAGATGACGGACAGACCGGAGTACGGTGTCGCCATGGACACGCTCTACACCGCAACTGCCACTGCCACTGGAGACGGCCGGAATGGTCACGCCACCAGCGAAGACGGCATCCTCGACCTCGATCTCCGCATCCCGACCCAGATGGGTGGCGCCGGTGGCGCCACGAATCCGGAACAACTCTTCGCCGTTGGATATGCGGCATGTTTCCACTCAGCGCTGAAGGTGGTCGCCGGGCGCGAGAAGCTCGACGTGACCGGTACGGAGGTGTCGGCCAGCGTGTCCATCGGCACGATCGACAACGGCGGGTTCGGTCTCTCCGTCGAGCTCGATGTCTACACTCCGGGGCTCGAGCGCAGCGTCGCCGAGGACCTCGTTGCCAAGGCCCATCAGGTGTGCCCGTATTCGAACGCGACGCGCGGCAACATCGACGTCACGCTGACGATCATCTGAGCCGTCGCCACCATGAGTGATCCGGGCACGACCGAGGCCACCGCCTCGGTGATCCTCCAACGCGTCGGCGCAGGAGTCGCCGTCATTCGCCTCAACCGGCCACAGCGCCTGAATGCACTCAGCTTCGGGTGCGTGGCCGACCTGCACGACGCATTGGACGAGGTGGCGGCCGACGACTCTCTGAAGGTCGTGGTGCTCACCGGCGCAGGTCGTGGGTTCTGCGCAGGCCTCGACCTCAAGGACTTCGGTCGAGTACCGGACGTCGGTGCGCATCGCCATCGTCACGCCGGCATCACCGGTCAGGCGTTCCTGTCGAACCTTGCCCAACACATCCACGACACGCCTCAGATCGTCGTTGCGGCGATCAACGGACCGGCGTACGGAGGCGGGCTCGCCCTGGCCTGCGCGTGTGACGTCCGCATCGCAGCCAGTTCGGCGACGATGGCCTCTGCGTTCATCCGTACCGGTCTGACCGGAACCGATGTCGGCATCACGTATTTCCTCCCCCGCTTGATCGGCGCTTCGCGTGCATTCGACATGATCGTCACCGGACGCACGATCGGCGCCGACGAGGCCGAACGGATGGGTCTCGTCTCGCGCGTCGTCCCCGATGCCGATCTGTTGAACACGGCACTGGAGATGGCCGGTCAGATCGCCTCGTTCACGTCGTTCGGGCTCCGGCGCACCAAGGAAGTGATGTGGCACAACCTCGATGCTTCCAGCGTGGCCGCCGCGATCGCACTCGAGAACCGCAATCAGGAGCTGGGAGCGCGTGAACCCGAAGTCGTCGACTTCATGCAGAAGTACAGCCAGCTCGTGCGTCGACCCGACGACGCAGGAAGTGCAACGCAATGAACCCCGAGGCACCCGTCAGTCCCGCCGCCGCGAATGCCCCACGATAGTTCGACAGGCTGACGACGACGCCCAGCAACGGCGCGCCCACTCCGTTCGACAGATCGAAGAACACCGAGAACGTGCCGACTGCGTGGCTGCGTTCGGCTTCGGGAGCGTCGTCTACGACTGCGGTGAACAACGCCGGGAAGAGCAACGATTGCCCGATGCTCAGCATGGCCGTTGCGATGTAGACACCGATGATCGACGGCCACGCTCCGAGCAGCAACAACGCACTCGCTGACGACGCGAGGGCGACCACGGATGCCTTGCGCCAGCCGAGACGGTCCGGAAGTCGCGCCCCGAACAGCCGGATCAACAGCACGGTTCCGGCGTAGACCGCGAAGATCGGACCGACGTCGCCGATGTGGATCTTCTTCGCGTACAGGGCGAGGAATGCCGCAAAACCGGCGAAGGGGATCAGGCCCAGGAACAGCACGAGACCAGGGCCGAGCGCAGCACGGTGCAGCACGGTGGCCGGCTTGTGGTCGGACATCTCTCCGACAGGCGTTTTCAACCCGAACAGCGCCGCGACCAGCGCCAGGCCACCCGCACACAACCAGGTCGAGTGATAGCCGTGGGCTGAAGCCATCCGCTCGCCGAGGTTCGGCCCGAGTGCGAGTCCTGCGTACAGCGCCACCGAGAAATACGACGCCGCTTCACCGCGACGGTCGTCGGGGGACATGTCCTGCACGGCTGTCGCCAACCCGACGAACACAGCAGCCTCGCCGATTCCGGCGAGGATTCGCAGCCCGATCAAGACCAGCGCGCTGTCGGAGAGGCTGAAGCTGGCGGTCGCAACCGCCACGATCGTCGCGCCACCGACGACGAGCAGTCGACGACCCTTGCGGTCACCCAGACGGCCGGCCCACGGGCGCAAGATCGCGGCGGCAATCGAGAAGATGCCGACCGCCAGACCAACAACGAATCCGTTCTCGTGCAACTCGTCGTGCACATACTTCGGCAGCGTCGGGAGCAGCGCTCCGAGCCCCGTGAAGTAGGCCAATGTCGCCAGGGTGACCATCACGAACGGGAACGTGACCAGCCGCTGCCGGGTCTGCTGATTCTGTGGTCGCTCGTCGCTACCGCCGATCGCCGCGGCCGAAGTCTCCATGAAGGCTCAAGATTCGCAGATCAGCAATCCCTCCGGCAATACGGTCGACCAGCGTCACACCAGCGGCGTCACACCAGCGTCACACCAGCGGCGTCACACCAGCAGCCCCACACCAGCAGGTTCAGAGCAGCAGCGCCACACCAGCAGGTTCAGAGCAGCAGCGTCAGAGCGGCGATGGATACAGACAGCGATCTCAGCGCGAACAGCATCGAGGCGCAATGCGGTCGACTTGGTGCCATCCTTGACCCCGTGTTGGATGCCGATCTCGCCGGGACGAACACGAGCGCCCCGCCGACCGGGCACGGCAGAGCGATCCAGATCGCCATCTCGCTCGGCGTGGTCGCGTTGATCTTCGGATTCCTGTTTCCGAAGCTGGCCGACTACGGCCAGGTCTGGAAGTCGGTGCGTCAGATGACGTGGCTCCAGATCAGTGCGCTGGGCCTCGTTGCGATCATCAACCTCGTCGGCTACCTGCCGCTGCTGATGTCGGTCCTGCCAGGAGCCAAAGTGCGCGAAGTCGCTGTCGCCAACTTTGCTTCAACTGCAATCTCGAACACGCTGCCGGGTGGTTCCGCACTCGGCGTGGGTGTGACCGTTTCGATCCAGCGCAGCTTCGGTATTCCTCCGACTGATATCGCCCTGGGCGCCGTGATCTCGGGAATCTGGAACAACTTCGCGAAGCTGGGGCTGCCCGTCTTGGCGCTCGGCTTGCTGGCCGTCACCGGCGAAGCAGGAAGTGGCCTGACCGCCGCAGCCGTCGCCGGCGTGGTCGTGTTGGCGGTGTGCATTGCCCTGTTCGCTCTGCTGTTGCGAAGCGAACGACTGGCCGCCATTGTCGGCGGCGGCGCCGAACGGTTCGTCGGTCGCCTGGCGCATGTCGTCAAACGCTCCCCTCCAACCGAATGGGCCGCTGGCGCTGTCCGCTTTCGCGCCGGCGCGATCGGGCTGCTGAAGCGTCGGTGGATCCGCATCTCGCTCGCCACCGTGTTGACCAACCTGCTGTTGTACTGCGTGCTGCTCGTCGCAATTCGTGTCGTGGGCGTCTCGAATGATCAGGTCAGCTGGATCAAGGTCCTCGCCGCCTTCTCGTTCGTGCGTCTGATCTCGGCCATCCCCATCACACCCGGCGGCATCGGCGTCGTCGAACTCGGTCTGACGGCAGCCCTCGGCGACGACCTCGGCCACGCAGGGCAGAACCAGATCGCAGCGGCAGTGCTCGTCTACCGCGCCCTGACATGGTTCGCTCCGATCCCACTCGGCACGGTCTCATGGTTGTTCTGGCGGGCAAAATCGTCGTGGCGCCACACGGTCGAGCAACGTCGTGACCAGACCGTGTAGCCCGACGTCGAGCCAACGCTTTGTCTGCCCCACTTTGTCTGCCCCGCTCTGTCTGCCCCGCTTTGTCTGCCCCACTCTGTCTGCCCCGCCGTCCACCTGCCTCCACCAGCACATGCAGGCCAAACCGGTGTACGCGCCAAGGAATTCAGCCTGCGGTGCGCTCCGCGACAGCGGCGACAGCCTTATGGGGATTGCGCATCGGCGCCCACGGATCGCCGAGAGCCTCCTGGAACAGCTCCATCGCAGCGATCTTGCCATCCTCGTCCAGGGCCGAGTTCAGCACGACATCGACCGACGGTTTGAGTTCAGGGCGCGTCTTGAGGATGTCCACCGCCAGTTGCTTCAAGGGCGTATCTGCTGGTGGTTCGGCTTTGACTCGCGCTGTTGCCATGCTGCAGCGTACGAGGAGATGCCCCGAGAACGGCCGATCAGCCCTGCTTGATGCGTCCGCGCAGTGCTGCAAAGCACATCGACATGCTCAAGCTGCCCATGATTGCGATGGCAATCGCGGCCTTGCCGAGATCGGTCCATTCCCAGCCCTTCGACACGAGCGACCGGAGACCTTCCAGCAAATAGGTGACTGGATTGAGGCTGGCGACCTTGTCGAGCCATCCCGACAACTGTGATCGGGGTACCGACGACGACGTCAGGAACAAGAACGGGAAGAACAGCAGGAACGTCGAGTTGACCGCAGCTGGATTACCGGTTTTCAAGGCGATCGCGTATCCGAACCCCGAGAACGCCAGGCACCACAGCGAAGCGATGATCATGAACAGCACGACACCGAGAACTCCGGTCTCGAATCGCACGCCGAGCGCGAACCCGAGCCCGAGGATCGGGATGGTCAGCGCCAATGCGACAGCGACGTCGGCGACCATGTGTCCGATCAGAATTGCGAAACGCCGGATCGGGGTCATCAGCAGCCGGTCGAGGTAGCCGTCCTGCACGTCCAGCACGAGTGCCGGCGCCCGAGAGACGCCGGTGACCCCGAGCAGGATCGAAGTCGGCATCGCGAACGCCTTGTAGTCGAAGTACGTTCCGCTGTTCTGCGTCAACTTCGACAGCGTCGCGATGTTGACGATGAAGAAGAACACGCTGATGAACACGGGCGGCATCACGGCTTCCAGATCGCGCGGCACACCGCGCAGCGCCCGTCCGGCGATCGATGCGACGTCGCGACGGAAGCCCGCCGGCCGAGCACGGAGTTCGTTCGATGCCCGTGTCGGTGCAACCACGTCGGCAATGCTCATCGCTTGTTCTCCTTGCGTGGTGCCGACTCGGTGTCGGCGTCGTCGTGTTCGATGTGGCTACCTGTCATGTCGAGGAAGACGTCGTCCAGCGTCGGCGTCCGCAAGGTCAGATCGCGCACCGCCACGTCGCACTCGCTGAGCGCGACAGCCACGGGACTGATCGCTGCTGAACCGTTCTCTGCCGTGATCACCAGTTCATGGCCGTGCGCTTCCACCGTCTGCACCACGGCCAGGGCCTGGATGATGTCGACGACCGACGCTGCGTCGCGGTCGAGTCGGGCGATGATGATGTCGGCGCCGACAGCGCGCTTCAGGTCCTCCGGCGTCCCTTCCGCGACGATTCGGCCACGGTTGATGATTCCGACCCGGTGGCACAGTTCATCGGCTTCTTCGAGGTATTGAGTGGTGAGGAAGATCGTCATCCCGAGTTCGGTATTGAGCCGGCGAACCTCGGCCCAGACGCTGGTCCGGCTGACAGGATCGAGCCCCGTGGTCGGTTCGTCGAGGAACAGGATCTGTGGATTGTGGACCAGCGCAGCGGCGAGGTCGAGGCGTCGCTTCATGCCACCGGAATATGTGCCGATCGGGCGGTCCATCGCGTCGCTGAGGTCGATCAATTCGCCGAGTTCCTCGACCCGCTTGGCCATCACACTCTTCGGTAGTCCGTACAGCAGGCCTTGCAGCCGAAGCAGTTCACGGCCCGTCTGCTTCGGATCGAGCGCCGCTTCCTGCAAGGCAACGCCGATCCGCAGACGCACATCACCGGCCTGCGTACCGACGTCGAAGCCAGCCACCGTCACCGTGCCGCTGCTCGGCGCGAGCAACGTGCAGAGCATCCGCACCGTCGTCGATTTGCCGGCGCCGTTCGGCCCGAGGAAACCGTATATCTCGCCACTGGCGATTTCCAGATCGACGTTGTCGACGGCCACGAAGTCGCCGAACTGGCGTCGCAGCGAGCGGGTGACGATGGCTGCGTCACTCATCGGACATCGATCATCGGCGATGCGCGAACGGGTCGCCGCAATTCAGTGGTCGTACACATGTTCGGAGAAGCTAGCAAAGTTCGGAGGGACACGACGAGAAAGACGTCGCCGACGTCACGAACTCATCGCTCAGATGGATAGATGACGCCGAGTGCGGCGCGAGCATCGTCGAGGATCTCGAGGATCGCGATCGTGTCGGCGACCGGGACGAGTGGGCTCTCGAGCAGCCGTTGGCGTAGGCACCGCTCGACCTCGAGGATCTCTGGTCCGTAGCCGTTGCCGTTTCCGGTGAGGGGGTCGGCGACGCGATGTTGCTCGCCCCCCGAATGAACGGTGAGTCCTGTAGGGCGATGAGCTTTCGGCTCGAACCTGATCCATCCGCGCGTGCCGAGGATGGCTGCTTCGTTGGGCGCGTCGACGGACAGCGAGCACCACAATTGCGCGAGCGGTTGACCGCTGTAGAGCCATTCCATCGTGACGATGTCGTCGGCGCCGGTGGGTGCCAGCGTGCCGAGCGTCTGAACTGCGTCGGGGTGGCCGAGGAAGTGGTATGCGAACGTGACCGGGTAGATGCCGATGTCGAGCAGGGCGCCCCCACCGTTGTCGATGTCGTACAGGCGATGCGACGCATCGAACCGGATGCCGAGTCCGAACTCGAAGCGCAGCCCGCGGACTTCGCCGATCGCGCCGTCCGCGATCAGTTGTTGTGCATGCAACACGAGCGGATTGGTGCGCATCCACATCGCCTCCATCGCGAACACGCCTGCATCGTGAGCTGCCTGGAACACGACCCTGGCGTCAGCCGCATTCAGGCAGACCGGCTTCTCGATCAACACCGCTCGGCCCGCACCGATCGCGAGGAGCGCGTGCTCCTTGTGGCCGGGATGCGTGGTCGCGATGTAGACGACATCGATCGCGTCGTCGGCAACCAGACTCTCGTAGTTGCCGTAGTGGTGTGCGATGCCGTGCCGCTGCGCGAACTGAGCGGCGCGGTCGGCGTTGCGCGCGCCGACCGCGACGACCTCGTTGCCGTCGGTCAGACCGATGTCGGTGGCCACCTTTTCGGCGATCCCGCCCGCGCCGAGAATCCCCCAGCGCACCGGCCGCCCACTGGACAGTTCTTCGTCCGTCATGATTCGACCGTCATGATTCGACTGCACGACGGACGTGTTTGGCCGTCGACGCCGACCTCGTCGAGCACCTCGGAACCATCGTTGTGGCTGTGTGTGAACCCGAGTGAGCGCTCGACCGAAATGGTTTCGGCGCTGCGGAACGCAAGGATGTACGCGCGCCGAAATCCGGCGGTGTTGTTGCCGCCGGAGCCGTGCATCACCCGCTCGTTGTGCACGGTGCAGTCGCCCCGCTTGATCGGCACGGTGACGACGACGTCATCCACACGCAAATCGGTTCCGAGCGCATGTGAGGTGCCACGCCCGCCGAACATCGGGACGTGTGGGCGGAGCGCTGATTCGTGAGTGGTTTCCGGGACGAAGCGCATGCAGCCGTTCTCGATCGTCGAGTCGTCGATCGCCAGCCACACCGTTGCGGTGCGGGTGTCGGGCGTGTCCGGCCAGTAGGCCATGTCCTGATGCCACGCGAACACGGCGTCCTGCTTGTACGGCTGCTTGGCAAGCAGCTGGTCGTAATCGAGCTCCATCCCGTTCCCGCACAATTGGCGAGCGACGGATGCGCTGCGCTGCTCGACGATGTTGTCGACCCAGGCCGGGTTGTATCGGCGGGGCAGCATCACGTTGACAATGGAGAAGTCAGCCGGGTCACGGCCGTAGTCGCCGGCCATGTCGCAGAAGTCCTTGCCCTCGACCGCGATCTCGCGCCGCAGGAACCGGTCGTAGTC
>JAYTRT010000469.1:0-4726 GCA_043746045.1 Actinomycetota bacterium
TCGCCGTCCCCGTGACCACGGGGACGGCCGAAGTCGCCGCCGAGCGGTCGCGTCGGGGGGCGCCGCTGAGGATTCGCCCGCTGCTGGTACTGGCCCTCGGCGTCGGGCTCGGGTCGGCGATGGCCAACGCACTCGGGGCCTTCACCACGTCGTCCGCCGTCGACGCAGGAATCGGTCCCGGAGCCGCGGGCGCTCTCCTCGCGGTCGGCAGCTTGCTCGGACTGACGATGCGAATCGGTTCGGGCTGGCTGGCCGATCGCCGCGGCGGCGAACACCTGGCAGCAGTCGCCGTCATGTTGACCGGCGGCTCGGTCGGTTTGATCGGGCTGTCGACCGGGATCCCACTGATGATCGTCTTGGGCACGCTGGTCGCGTTCGGCTCAGGGTGGAGCTGGCCCGGTGTGTTCAACCTGGCCGTCGTCAACCACCACCCGCACGCGCCGGCAGCGTCGACGGGTCTGACCCAGACCGGCTCGTACACGGGCGGAGCGCTGGGCCCGCTGGCGATGGGTTCCCTCGTGCAGCATCATGGTTACACGACGGCGTGGCTGACGTTCGCCGTCGTCGCCCTGCTCTCGGCCGGGGTGATGCTGATCGCAAGGAGGATGCTGGAGACCGCCGGCGCACTGCACCCGGTCGACGAAGTCGTCGCCGTGTGAATACCGAGCCGTGTGAATACCGAGCGGTGAATACCGAGCGGTGGAGTATCGAGCGTGGTGAGTACCGAGCGGCGGGTGCAGGTCAGCGCGTGCCGCTGGACGTTGCAATCGCCGGCGAGTACGTGTCGCGCAGACCGGCAACCAGCGCGTCAGCGTGTCGGCCGGCGCTTCGACGATCGAGCGGCCGGCCCGTCACCATCAGGCGGTAGTAGGCCGGGCCGGCGAGCAGGTCGAGCACGGTCGGCACATCGAGGTCAGCGCGCAACTGTCCGGCGGCGATGCCGCGCCGAACGACATCGCCGACGAGCTTCTGACGTTCGCTCCAGAGCTGGTCGATGGCGTGCGCCAACTCGGGATCAGCGGACTTGTCTGCCAGTAAGCCGGGAAGGGCACGGGCCAACGGTGTGCCGTCGAGCGACGCATACAGGTCGTAGACGATCGCACGCAGGTCGCTGTCGATGTCGCCGGTGGCGGGCATCGGGATCCGCTCGGCCTTGAGGCGTCTCAGGACGTCGACGACCAATGCCGTCTTGGTCGGCCAGCGTCGATAGATCGTCGTCTTCGACACACCCGAGCGCTCGGCGACATCGTCGATGCGCAATCCGACAAACCCCTCGATGTCGAGGATCTCGATCACGGCTGCCTCGATCGCTGCATCGGCGGCCTTGGAGCGCGGCCGTCCCCGCTTCGGTCGCTCCGTCGTCACCGGCGTGACGCTACCCGCAACGGTCGACGCTGATGATGGTCGGTTCGATCCTGCAGCGCTGCGCCGACCTCGACCAGTGTCGTTTCGGCGAACGGACGACCGATCAGTTGCACGGCGAGCGGCATGCCGGCGCGACCGTATCCCGAGGGCAGCATCATCGCCGGCAAACCGGTGAAGTTGGCGAACATCGTCGCGCGCGAGTGGACGGATTGCATGGGGAGCGCCTCATCGTCGATGTCGACGAGCAGATCGCTGAAGAGCGGCGCCGTTCCCGGCACTCCGATGGTGCACAGCACATCGACCCGGTCCAGAACATCGAGCGCCTCGTCGATCACGACGGTGCGCAGTCGGAGCGCGCGCAGGTAGTCGATGGCGAGAACGAACCTTCCTTGGAGCATGCGCGCAGCGAAGCCGGGATCCAAATCGTCCAGCCGTTCGAGGTGCCCCTCGTGCAACGAGGCCGCCTCGGCGAACAAGATCTGCCAGCCGGCGGCGAAGGCAATGCCGGCTGACGGCAGTTCCACCTCGTGCACCGTTGCGCCGGAATCGGCCAGCACATCGAGCGCGCCGCGCCATGCGCTGACGACATCGGAATCGCAGATGTCGGTGAACCAGCCTCCGACGGCGCCGATACGCATGCCACGCAGATCGCGCTTCGACACGGAGCCCGCCACCTGATCAGCTGCCCTTGGCGACGCAGTCGGGTCGACGCCGTCAGCACCGGCGATGACGTTCAGCATCGCGCCGCAGTCGCGGGCTGACCGGGCCATCGGACCGACGTGGTCCAACGTCCACGACAGCGTCAAGACGCCAGTTCTCGGTACGCGTCCGTACGTGGGCTTGAGGCCGGTCGTGCCACACCACGCAGAAGGAATCCGAATCGATCCGCCCGTGTCGGTACCGATCGCCAGCGGCACGAGCCGCGACGCGAGCGCCGCACCAGAACCGGTGGAGGAACCTCCGGTCCAACGGTCGTGATCCCATGGGTTGCGCACCTTCCCGAACGTCAGGTTGTCGGGTTGTCCAGCCGCGAACTCGCTCGTGGCCAGCTTGGCCACGATGATCGCTCCGGCTTCGCGGAGACGACGGACGCAGGTCGCGTCGACGAGGGGGACGCTCGAACCGAGCACTGCGCTGCCCCCCGTTGTGGGTAGGTCGCGGGTCGCGACGATGTCCTTGACACCCACCGGCACACCCTCGAGGGGGCGAGGCACGCCGTGGCGCCAGCGCTCTCGCGATTCCATGGCAGCGGCACGGACCGTGTCTGCATCGGCAAGTGCGATCACAGCGTTCAATTCCTGGCCACTGGTCGACAACTCGTCGAGGCTTTCCTCGGCAACGAACACCGGGTCGAGTTCGCCCGTGCCGTACCGAGCCAACAACTCCGTTGCCGTCAGATCGCCGGAGCCCACAGCCGTCATGATCGACGACTCCGGGACGCAAGTCGGCCCACGAGGTGCGCTGGCTCGATCGCCCCGATCAGATCGAGCGGCACGGCGCGCATGGCGAGCACACCGGGCCAGGCGGCGTCGCATGCTGACGCGATGGCCTCGATGCGTGTCGCATCGAGGTCGTGACCGGACGACGCAGCGATCTGCGTGAACGAGGTGGGGTCGGGACGACTCACGGGGACGCTGCGCCCTCGACCACCCGTTCGGCCCGGTAGCACTGCTCGACGATCCGGTCCTCGGTCAGGTCACCACCCGCGAGGGTGGCCGCGACGCGCCCGTTCTGAAAGACGAGCACTCGATCGCACAGGTGGGCGAGGTCCTCGTACTCGGCAGAACACAGCACGATCGACGCACCGGCCTCCGCTGCATCTCGCAAGCGTCCGAACACGTCCTGCTTGGCACCGACGTCGACACCCTGCGTCGGCTCGTGCAGCACGAGCACGGGTGGATCGCGTTGCAGCCACTTGGCGAGCAGAGCCTTCTGCTGGTTGCCCCCGGACAGCTGGCCGAGCGGAGCGTCCGGACTCGGAGGCCTCACGTTGTACTCGACGAGCAGCTCTGCCGCCCGAGTGCGCTCCGTGCGATGACGAAGCCGTCCACCGTGGAAATAGCGACTCAGCACCGGAAGCGACACGTTCTGTGTCAGATCGAGGTCGCCGACGCCGCTGTTGCGCTGACGATCGGCCGGCAGGAAGGCCATCCCGGCCGCCATGACGCGACGCGGTGTCAGGTCGCCAGCATCGAGCGTGGTCGAGCCGATCTGGACCGTGCCGGACCTGGCCGGCGATGCACCGAAGAGCAGATAGGGCATCTCGTCGTAACCCGCTCCGCCGATCCCGGTCAGACCGACGATCTCGCCCACGTGTACGTCGAGATCGACGGTGTGAGCGACGGCGCCGGACAGGCCGGTCACCCGCAGCGCCAACTCGCTGCTGGCGTGGTGCGGCTCCGGGTAGAAATCGTCGAGATGACCTCCGAGGATCAGCTCGATCAGTCCCGCCTCGTCGCTCGTTGTCGTCTCGACAGTTGCAACGACCTTGCCATCGCGCAGCACAGTCGTGCGCTCGGTCAGCGCCATCACCTCGTCGAGGCGATGGCTGACGAACACCACTGCAGTCCCCGCTGCAGCAACCGATCGAACGGTCGAGAACAACTGATCGACGCTGTCGCGCGGCAGGTAGGCCGTGGGCTCGTCGAGGATCAGGATTCCGTCCACGTCGCTCTGCTGCAGATCGATGAACGCGCGCACGATCGCAACGAGCGCTCGGTCCACTTCGCGGAGGTCACCGACCAATGTGTCGGGCGAGACGGGTACGCCGAAGCGCTCGAGTGCGTCGGCGACCCGACGCCGCTCGGCCGACCATCTGATCCTCCAACCAGGTGCCGTGGCGAAGCGGCCGATGCGCATGTTCTCGAGCACCGAGATGTCGGCCAGGAGCCCGAGGTCCTGATGCACGAACGCCAAGCCGTGACTGTGGGCCTTTCCCGGCGGGAGAGGCAGCGCCACCGACACCCCCCCGATCTCGAGCGTCGCACCCGGATCCGGGACGTGATACCCGGACAGCACTTTGATGAGCGTCGACTTACCCGACCCGTTGCGTCCGATCAGTCCATGAATCTCGCCGCGCGACAACTCGAGGCTGACATCGTCCAACGCCTTCGCCGCGCCGAACGTCTTCGACAGACCGCTGAGCCGCAGCGCTGCGGCGGGACCGAGAGAGTGCTCGTCCGTCCCGCCAGCAGCAGCGTCGGTCATCATCAGCCTTTCAGGCCCCAGAGCGTGCGGTAGCCGGTCAACGGATCGAGGCCGAACCAGTTGACGTCGTCCTCCTTCGTCGTGTCGATGCCCGTGACGTTGTCGGCAGTGAAAATACGGAACTTGACACCCGGATCCTGGATCGGCTTGCCAC
>JAYTRT010000470.1:0-4714 GCA_043746045.1 Actinomycetota bacterium
GTGATGGTCCACGGCGTCGCCGGGTTCGTCGACAACGCGCTCGTCGTCGCCATTGCCTCCCAGGTCCTGCAACGACTCGTCCGCACCACGGTGACCCACTGACCGGAGCAGGCGCAGTTGTTGTCCGACGCCGGTCAGGACTGGCGCAGGAGTTGGTTGAGTCGGGCGGCTTGGCGGGTTTGGTGATCCCGCTCGGCGAGGTTCGGAGCGTTGTGGGCCGCTGTTACGGAGAGGCGGGCAGCGGTTTCGAGGTCGCCGTTGCGTTCATGGAGGTGGGCAGCGACCGCGTCGCGTCGCGGGATGTTGTCGTCGATCTCGGCCAGGGCGGCCAAGCCTGCCAGGGGCCCGTCGGCTTGGCCGACCGCGACGGCGCGGTTCAGCCGCACGACCGGGGTGTCGGCGAAGCGAAGCAGCTCGTCGTACCACTCCACGATTTGGACCCAGTCGGTGTCAGCGAAGCATCGGGCGTCGGCGTGGAGCGCAGCGATGGCGGCTTGTGCCTGATACTCGCCGAGCTGGTCCCGGGCGAGAGCGGCGTGCAGGACCGCGACTCCTTCAGTGATCAGTCCGGTGTCCCACTGGCTGCGGTCCTGCTCGGCAAGTGGCACGATTCGTCCATCTGGACGGGTGCGGCTGCTTCGACGCGCGTGGTGCAGCAGCATCAGCGCGAGCAGACCGTCGGCCTCGGGGTCGTTCGCTGACGTGGCGAGTTGCCGGGCGAGTCGGATGGCCTCGGCTCCCAGGTCGACCTCGCCCGAGTAGCCCTCGTTGAAGATGAGGTACAGCACGCGCATCACGGTTCGAATGTTGTGGGGATGGTCGAGACCGGACCGCTTCACGATCCGTTTGGCGCGGCTGATGCGCTGCGCCATCGTGCTCTCCGGGACCAGGTATGCCTGCGCGATCTGACGCGTCGTGAGCCCACCGACAGCACGCAGCGTCAGCGCTACAGCCGATGACGGGCTCAGATCCGTGTGTGCGCAGAGAAAGTAGAGATGCAACGTGTCGTCCACACTCGGCGCCGCACCGGCCGACGGCTCGGCATCGAAGCGAACCTCACGGTCGCGACGCGCCGCATCTGACCGCGCCAGGTCGATGAACGCTCGCCAGGCCACGGTGATCAACCATGCCATGGGATCGGAGGGCACATCCTTCTCCCAGGCGATCACTGTCCGGGCAAGCGCGACTTGCACCGCGTCCTCGGCCGTCGCGAAGTCTGCACCACGACGGACGAGGACGCTCAAGATTCGGGGGGCGAGCTCGCGGAGCTCCTGATCGCCCACGCTCACTCGGTGACGGTGGACGGTGAACCGTAGAAGGGCCGAACCTCGAGCCATTCGAAGATCGGAGTGCCGCCCGGCCCCGGAGCCGCCGACAGCTCACCAGCCAGCAGCACGGCACGGTCCCACGACTCCACGTCGATGATGTACCACCCGGCGATCAAGTCCTTCGTCTCGACGAACGGACCGTCGGTCACCGGTGGCCGTCCCTCGCCGTCGTAACGCACGAACGCGCCACCGGGTGCCAGCGCCTGAGTGTCGACGAACTCGCCCGTCTCTTCCAACCGGGCCGCGAAGTCACGCATGAACTGCACGTGCGAATCGACCTCGTCCGGCGTCCACTGGTCCATCGGCGCGAACCCAACCTTCGGGGCTGGACCACCCCGGTAGTGCTTCAAAAGCAAATACTTCGCCATCATGCTCTCCTTCCGTCAACCGACCATTGTGGCTGTGCTCACCCGGAGACGGAACCGAGACGCGAACCTCGACATCCACGAAGCAGTTCGTACGTCGGGCCCGCGCACGGCCAGCTTCGACCTCAGCTCAGTTGGTGTCGAGGCAGAGACAGAACGGGTGGCCGGCAGGGTCGAGCAACACGCGCACGTTCTCATTCGGTTGATCGCCCGCTTCGGTGGCTCCGAGCGCGAGCGCCTCGACGACGGCGGATTCGAGATCTCCGACCTGGACGTCAAGGTGCATCATCGGGCGTTGTACACCACGCGGCGGCGGCCAGACAGGGCGGATGTAGTCGATCGCCTCTTGGAAGACGACGAACGCACCGCCTGGGGTGGCGAGGACGGCGGTACCCGGCTCGTCATTCACGATCGGCCATTGAAGCAACTCGGAGTAGAAGTGAGCCAGGCTGCTGGGATCCGGTGCCTCGATCGCGATGCCCCACCACATGCCATCGATGCGCGACTTCATGGAGCAAGAATACAACCGCTCGATGTCAAGGGAATGGCGTCGACACGATCCCTCCGACACGCCCGACCGATGACGTACCCTCGCCGATGACCCAGTCCGTCAGCCCAGACGCGTCGAGCGCACCGGGTTCCGACATCCGACGGCATTCAGCATTGGGTCGAGGGACGTACCAACATGCTCGGGCCTGCGGAAACGTCCGCAGGCCCGAGCGGATCATCGTGGCGCTGGCCCAGCAGCTGTGAGGCGCCATACATCCGAGCGCGCAGTTGGCTCGCGCCGCACCCTCGGCGCTCTCGCGGGAGATCGGATGGGGGCGACGACCGCACACCAGGTCGCGGGCGCAAGAGTCGCGGTCGGTCGAGCGCGAGGTGCCGGTGATTCGAACGACGTCGTCCCGGTCGCCCCCCGTTCACGAACTCTGGGACGCAACGTCAGGCGCCCGGAACGCGCGCTCTGCGATCGTTCTCTCGACGCTGTGCACTTGGCCACACCCGGTGTAGCGGATCGCGCACGGTTGAAGTGGTTGGTAGACACCCGATCGCCGCTGACGACTTGCAACGAGCGTATCTTTGCAGCGTGTGAGGCGTGGGCGGTCAGTTGTGGCGTCGGTGGCCGACCAGACGGCGGACGACCATCCCGGCAAGCGAGCAGGCACGACGCGGCGCTCGATGACTTTGTACCTCGGTGAGGATTTCGTGTCGGCACCCTTCGTCGAACGTTCCGAGCGCTATCGCGTCCACAACGACCTCGAGTCCACGGCGCTCGTGATGCCGTTCGGCGCCAGCACGGGCCGCTTCACGGGCGCAGCGTTGATCTGGCTGCGGGTTCTGCGTTACTCGTAGGGGTCCTGCGCCCGACATCGTTCTCGGACAGCGTGATGGCGTCGATCAGGAATCGAGTCGAGCGCGGACGGCCTGAGTCCGCTTGACCCAGCTGGCGAATCCGTCGGTGGCGCACAGATGCTCGGCGGTGCTGAGCCATTGCTCGGCCCTGGCGTCGAGTTTTGCGGTGCCCCACAGCTGGCTCTGGGCGAGGGCGATCAACGATGTCGCACGGTTGTATTCCCAGCCGAACGCCTCCGCGGTGGCGAGAGCATCGAGCAGGTATGGCTGGGCGTCATCGTGTCGTCCGAGGATCGACGCCAACCGGCCCACATAGGCGGATACCGGCCCCTGGCCTGTGACCCCGTTGAATGCCACTTCGCCCGCCATCGGCAGAATCTCGGGGTAGACCCACGCGGCGGCTTCGACATCCGCTGTTTCGATCGCGGCCCACGTGTGGCCGAATCGTTTCTCCCGCTCACCACGACCCGCGATGACGAGCAATCCATGACGACCGTGTTCATCGGGCACAACTGGGCCGAGGACCAACACGAGACATCGAGGTCGAAGACAGCGAGGGGCGAAGGCTGCACAACGGGTGCGTCGCGGAGGGCCTCGATGGTGTCGCCGCGATTCACACGCTCCTCGACGCCAACTTTCGGGCGGACTAGTGCACGGCGAAGCTTGCTCAGCGGCTGCGATTGCGATCAGTGCCGACAACAGCGCGCACGAGCCGTGTGCTCGGACTCGGCGGGTCGCTACAGCTGTTCGGCGAGTGCAACGATGATGTGCTCGAGGCCACGGACGTAGCAGGCTTCGGCGAATCGCTGTCGACCGTCACCTTCCGATCGCGATGTTCCCCCATATGCGCGGATACCCGAATACATCCTGAAGCATCCGCAGACGTGGCGAACAACCCCGTTTTCGGTTGTGCCAGTTTTGCGTAGCACATGGCGGGCGGTGTGCGGACCCCAAAAGTTAGAGCCGGCCCTTGCGGACCGGCTCTGACCTGGTGTTCTTTGGTCGGGCTGACAGGATTTGAACCTGCGACCCCTTGTCCCCCAGACCGACTAAAGCTGTTCGCCACCGTGTGCGGACGTACACAATGTTGCGGTTGAGCTGGATATATGTCCCGTGGACGTTCGCCTGCGTGTGCGGGTGAGTAGCGTCCGTAGCACACGGGTAGCACATGGCGTCGACGTATGCCCCCGATGCGCACCCGGTCGGAGAAAGACGACGGCATCTGCGAGGACGAGCGAACCCGCCCTGACCGGATCGCCGGACGATCGCGAGTGATCGACTCCAGCCGCGATCCGGGGCTGTTGATCGTCAGACATGGAAGTCCTATTGGTCCGGCGTCGCCTCGCTCAGCAGCGATACACGCGTTCAGCTGTGGTGGCGAAGAGCTTGGCCCGATCAGCGTCGTGGAGCGTGGCGGTCAGTGCGACATAGGTCTCGAAGAGCTCATTCAACGTGCCGTGCAGGCCATCGACGGGGAAGTTGCTGGCGAACATGCACCGGTCCGTTCCGAAGATCTCGATGCAGTACTCGATCCACGGTCGGAGGACGTCGGGCGCCATCGAGCGAAGCGGCATCGCCAAACCCGACAGCTTGCAGGTCACGTTGTCGCCGAGCGCCGCGAGCGACGCCATGCCGCTCTGCCACAACCGATGTTCCTCGGCGGAGTCG